>NZ_JBBFKU010000013.1:0-80733 GCF_037481895.1 Tenuifilum sp. | reverse complement strand
TCGCAAAAACAAACTTACAACTTGGGGTGAATCCTTCGGGAAATAGCCCCTATTTTTTTTAGTCGTTCAGTAGTGATATATTTTTAATTTTTCTCATACTCATTGTACCGGTTTAGGTTAGAAACTCAGGTTTACTCCAAACATGAAAGTTCTTGGCTGTGGGTAGATATTTCGGTCGATTCCAACGTCAAGGGCCCACTTTGCACCAATTTCGGGATCAAAACCTGAATACTTGGTGAATGTTAATAGGTTAACCGCAGTGGCATAAATACGCAACTTTGAAATTTTTACCTTTTGGCTGAACTTTTGAGGAAGTGTGTAGCCCAGGGTTATGTTCTTCAGGCGGAGGAACGAACCGTCCTCAATATAGAAATCGGAAACTCTGAAGTAGTTCTGGTTGGGGTCATTAATGGTTACGCGTGGGTGTGAATTGCTTGTGCCTTCGCCGGTCCAGCGTTCAAGAACTGAGGCATCCCAGTTCGACATGGGCAGGTCGTAACGGCGTGTTCCTTTGAAAATCTCCTGACCAAATGCACCATACCAGAACATGTTAAAATCGAAATCCTTGTAGGTTAACCCTAAATTGATACCAAGCGTGAAGTCAGGGTAGGGGTTGCCTATCATGGTACGGTCTTTATCGTCAATAGTACCATCATCGTTTTTATCAACCCAAATCAGGTCGCCAGGTTTAGCGTTGGGCTGAATTACTGTACCATCCGATGACTTATAGTTTTGAATTTGTTGCTCGTTTTGGAATACTCCCGCAGTTTTATAACCCCAGAAATAGGCAATTGGGTATCCAGTTTCCATTACGCAAATATTGTACATACCTACAGCAAGTCCTGCACCATAAATTTTACCCTCGCTGTTGTTAATGGAAAGCACTTCGTTTTTGTTGTATGCACCCGATAGGTTTGCATTAATTCCTAAATCATTGATTAGGGTTTTGTAGCCCAGTTCAAACTCTATACCCTTGTTGCTTACTGAACCACCATTTACAGTTGGTGCGGCATTACCAATATATCCGGGTATTGGTGCTACAACCAACAGGTCTTTAGTTTTCTTATTGTAAAGGTCGAGAGTAAAAGTTAGCTTATCGGAAAGGAAACGGGCATCAACACCTACGTTGGTTTGCTCTGAGGTCTCCCATTTTAGGTCAGGATTCGAAATACCTACAGGATTTGAACCAAGGGTGATTACCTCATCGGTACCAAAAGTGTACTTGCTGCCTGAACCTATTAGCGAAGTGTACTTGAAAGCACCAATAGCTTCGTTACCATTACGGCCCCAGCCAAAGCGTAGCTTCAGGAACGATAAAGGTGTAAAACCTTGCAGAAATTCTTCCTTGGACATTACCCAACCGGCTGAGAATGCAGGGAAGTATCCAAATCGATTATTTGAACCAAAGTTTGAGGAACCGTCGGCCCTTAATACTCCCTCGAATACATATTTACCGTCAAAGTCGTAGTTTACACGGCCAAAGTATGAAAGCAAGGCATGCTCATCGGCACCACCCCATGAGCGGTAGCTGTCTTCGTCGGTACCGTTATTAATCCAAGCATGCTCAAAATCATTAAAAATTAGATCGTTTTTCTTACCTCCAATATACTCATGGTAGTATTTATTTGCTGTCATACCTACCATGGCCGCAAAGTTGTGTTGGCCAATGGTGTTGTTGTAGGTAAGAGTGTTCTCACTCTGCCAGGTGAACCATTTATTAACAGTACCGGAGGCTTCCGATGTGGTGGCTTTTACAATATCGCTAAGGAAGTATACCGGAACAAATGTACGGCTTGAACCGTTAGCGTAATCAATGCTAAAATTGGTCTTTGCTTTTAATCCCTTAATAATTTCCAGTTCACCCCAAACGTTTCCTACCAGTTTGTTTTCAGAGTAGTTTGAGTTAAGAACGCTAAGGTAAGCAACGGGGTTAACAACTTCCTGTGTGGCATAGTTTGAAATGCCCCATGTTCCATCGGGGTTTTTTACTGGGGTAATGGGATCCATATTTACAGCCTTAGCTAGCGGACCACCAAATTCGGCGTTGGGGTCAATACCACGAGTTACCTTATTGGTATATGCCAGGTTGTTACCCATGCTGAACTTGCCAATCTTATGGGTTGAGTTTAGACGGTAGGTGTAGCGCTCGTAGTTCGATTTACCCTTGGCAACTATACCATCCTGGTAAGTGTAGGAGAGCGATGAAAGGAAGGTTGAATTTTCGTTACCTCCGCTAACCGAGAACTGGTGGTTGTATGTTGGAGCATTCTTGTAAAAAAGTTCATCCTGCCAATCGGTGCCATTACCTACTGCCTGAACAACTGCATTAACATCGGGGAAAGGAATGGGGCGGTTGTCGTTTGCGTAGCTCTCATTCATGATAATTGCATACTCCTTGGCATTGAGTAACGACACTTTACGCCATGCGTTCTGGTAGCCCATGGAGTAATCGTAGTTAACGGAGAACTTACCTTTCTGACCCTGTTTGGTTGTGATAAGAACAACACCGTTTGCACCACGTGCACCATAAATAGCCGATGCTGATGCATCCTTAAGTATTTCAACCGATTGGATATCGTTTGGGTTTAAGTAGTCAATTCCACCTACTGGCATACCATCTACAATGTATAAGGGGTCGGATGTGCCGTTAGTGCCTACGCCGCGGATGCGAACCGTGAACCCTTCACCAGGTTGCCCTGAGTTGGCTATTACCTGTACACCAGCAGTTCTCCCCTGAAGAACTTGCTCAACCCGTGTAGGCGCAGCCTTCTCAATATCCTCGCTCGATACTTTTGATACCGACGACGACACTAAGCTTTTCTTTTGTACACCGTAACCAACCACAATGAGCTCCTCAATCATTTGGGTTGATTCCTGAAGTACAACATCAATTTGAGTTCTACCGCCTACGGGAACAGTTTGGGTTTGCATTCCCACAAACGAGAACTCTAATGTTTGGTTTGGCAGTACACCTATGGTGTACTTACCATTTGCGTCTGTTATAGCACCCTTTGTAGGGTTTTCCTTTACCACGATGGTAACCCCTGGTAGAGTTGTGCCATCGCTCGATGTGACAGTGCCGCTCACATTAATTTCCTGTGCGAGCAGGCTACTGCACCAAAGGATTAAACTAATAACTCCGAAGATTTTTTTCATACTCAATTAGGTTTAGAAATTGGTTTTCGGTGTGCAAGCTAAATTCTTTTAAAAGCCATTTCAACTTTTTTGGGGCTTCATGGATTGCACAACCCAATTTCAACACTTTCTCATCATTCGAAAACGTTTTCGATAAGCTACAACAAAAGTACATCAAAATATTACCTTGAATGTGTTAATAAATTCACATACAGTATGTTAAATAAATTACTTTTTTGATTTTTGAGTACAATTTTGAAACAATTTGAAGGAAATTTGCATAATAGTTGTTTAAGGGTTGATGTGGTATTAATTTTGGCATAAGAATCGAGGGGGTGGAATGAAAAGATTTTCAGGTACTGTCTTGGTGGCTTTTCTGGTTGCTGCTGCAGTTAAGGATGTTGGCGCACAGGCCCCATCCACTGATAGCCTTATCTTATACCCTACAATCATTCTCGATGGCGAGTATGTACCCCATATCAAGATTGAAGATGTTGTTAAGGTAGGTAAACGCCGTTTTAAGAGCCGAAGAGAAATGAGCCAGTATTACAGAATGATATACAACCTTAAGAAAACATATCCCTACGCTCAAATTGCAAAGTATAAGTTACTAGAAATAAATGAGAATTTGAAAACCCTTAAAACTTACCGAGAGAAAAAGGAATACATTGACAGGGCGGAAAAGGAACTCCGAAATCAGTTTGAGAAGGACTTGACAAAGCTTACCATATCGCAGGGAAAAATGTTAATTAAACTCATCGACAGGGAAACCGGGCGTACTTCATATGAGCTTGTAAAGGAGTTAAAAGGAGGTTTTTCTGCCACGTTCTGGCAGGGCATTGCCCGCCTTTTTGGGTCGAATCTCAAAACCAAATTCGACCCTCAGGGCGAGGATAAGATTCTCAATGAGCTAATCTTCCTTTACGAGCAAGGGCTGATATAGAAGCTTACTTTTTGATCAGGAAGGAGTAGTCTACATTATCAACATCAACATACTTTCCGTTAATGGCAATTGAATCGAGTGGGTAGGCTGTGCAGCAGCCATCGCTACTCTTTACGTATCGTACCAGTATGGTATCGGTATCGTATTGGTTAAGGTATAGGTAAAACGTGTTGAGCTGCTCAAAGGGTAGTAGAATGGCAATATTAGTTTGTATTATATCGTTTTGGCCAACTGGTCCAACATAATAAATGTTGGCGTATTTTTTTGTTGCACCATCAAAATAGTAGATTTTAATGGTATCCCTGTGGTAAAACCCTTCAGCTATTAAATTTTGGAGTGTTGTTTTATCAACAACCTTAAGCCATAGTGGCGATGGGGGATTAACACAATCAACATCGCACCGGTTAAGGCAGCTGTAGCTAAACATTACAGCTATAATTGCTACAAGGAGAACAATTTTTTTCATGGCTAAATCCATTTGAGTATTTCTGAAACAACAGCCTTGGCTCCATTCGATATGTCAACAATAGTGGCATCCAGCATATAGCAAGGTGTGGTAAACAGCATGTTTTTCTCATCCACAACAACCTGTGCATGGCCGGTTGGTTGGTGCTTGGCGCCCAACGATTCAATTGCTTGAGCTGTTGATGTATCTTTCCCAATGGTTACAGTGGCATTGCCAATAATTTTTGCAAGTAGCACGGGTGCTATGCACAGCGCTCCAATGGGTTTTTTAAGCTTATGCATCCCTTTTATGGCTGCTTCCACCTGAGGGTGTATGCTGCACTTAGGCCCATCAAAGGCCCAGGTGGAAAGGTTTTTGGCAACCCCGAAACCACCAGGAATAATGAGGGCATTAAAAAGTTCAGGGTTAAACTCATTTAAGGGTTTTATCTTACCGCGGGCAATCCGAGCCGATTCAACCAACACGTTTCTTTTTTCGTTCATCACGCTTCCGTCTATATGGTTTATCACGTGATACTGGTTTATGTTTGGTGCAAAAATTTCGTATGTTGCACCATGTTTTGCTATGGCGTAAAGGGTCATGACTGCCTCATGGATTTCAGAGCCATCAAAAACGCCACTACCTGAAAGTATTACAGCAAATTTTTTATTGTTTCCCATTAGTGCAAACGTTTTAAATTTGCTAAACAAGATAGTTTGTTTTTTATTTATACACAATACCTAAATGGGAACATCATGGAAACTAAACGTACTTTTTTGGCAATAGATGTTAATCCTCAGGATAATATCATTAACCTGCTTCAAGAGTTGAAGCGCAATCATAAACTCGATAGCATCAAATGGGTTGACCCGGCAATAATGCATCTTACCATTTTCTTTCTAGGCGATACCCCTTCCACTCAAATCCCAAGTATATGTGAAATGTTAAAAGCAAGCATACAAAAATTTGAACCGTTTAGCATAACCCTTAAAGGCATAGGTTATTTTGGCCGCCCATCGCCAAGGGTTATTTGGGTGGGAGTTGATTTCCCCAAGTTGCTTAATGAACTTAAACTTTCAGTTGATAAAGTTTTGAGCGAGTTTGACTTTATCGATGATAAGGAAAAATTCAATCCGCATCTTACCCTGGGTAGAGTAAAATTTATGCACAATTCCGATAGGTTGAATGCAGCAATTCAGCAATACCGAAATAAATCATTCCAGGTACAAGAGGTTAAGGAGCTGGTGCTCTACGAAAGCATTTTAAAACCGCAAGGGCCAGAGTATAGGGCTATCCAGAAATTTGAGTTAAAGGGATACTAAACCCCCTTCCCCTTAAAAATGGTTAGTATGGTGTATATCATTATCTTAAAATCGATGTAAAGCGACATGTTCTCTAAGTATAAAAGGTCGTACTTGAGCCGCTCTACCATTTGTTCGATATTTTCGGCATAGCCATACTTTACTTGTCCCCACGATGTAATACCAGGCTTTACCTTTTGTAAATGAAGGTAATGGGGGGCAACTTTTACCAACTGGTCAATATAGAATTGTCTTTCGGGGCGTGGCCCAACAATTGACATCTCGCCTTTGAGTACGTTGATGAAATTTGGAATCTCATCGAGCCGGGTTTTGCGCATAAATCGACCTACAGGAGTTACTCTTGGGTCGGTTTGGTTCGAAAGAGCGGGTCCGTTTGCCTCGGCATCAACATACATGCTCCTGAACTTGTATATATGAAAAGGTTTACCGTGCTGTCCAATCCTTTCCTGTTTGAAAATAACAGGGCCCTTTGATGTTGTTTTTATTACAGCCATGAGTATAAGCGCAACTGGGGCTGAGAGCAAAAGACCTACAATGGCTATAAAGTAGTCCAGCATTTCCTTTAGGTTTGCCTGCCAGGCAGGCATGGGCTCAAACGAGACATCTACCAGGGTGGTCCCAATAATACGATTCAGCTTTACCTTCCCTAGCAAAATATCGTACATGCTAGGTATTGCTTTGATGTTTACATTTAGCGGAACAAGTAGGTTTAAAACGGTTGTTAGCGTTTGTGGGCTTTCATTGTCAATGGCAAGAATAACCTCTTCTATTCCGTATCTTGCAACAACTTCCGGTATGTTGTTTACACTTCCCAAAATAAGCGATTGGTCAACCCTGACGCCATTGGGTAAATCGATAAAACCAATAATTCTGTATCCTTGCGATATTTTTTCTGAGTTAATATCGTTATAGGTTTGCATGGCTTTTTTCCCACTGCCTACTATTATGGTTGGGTAGCCAATTTTTCTGTTATGGATCCGGTGAATGGTTTGGGTTGTAATTACAAGTCGGGGTATATAGGTAAGCGCAAATACAAGCAGAAACATGGCCAGCAATATCTTGTAGTAGTTCTGGTAAGCTACCACGTAATCGTCAATCAGCAGAACAAAGAAAAGCACAACGGTTCCAATAATGGTAATTGTTAGGGAGGCTCCAAATTCCCGAAGCCTCGACTTTCGGTATGGGTCGTGGTAAAGCCCAACCAAGCCAAACATCGAAACCCAAAATAAAGTAAAGAATACAAGCCCTAGGTAAAACTTATAGTCAGGGTTGAAACGAATGTCAATACCAAAAAGGTTTGATTCAATTACCCTTTTACGGTATAGATTGAATAACGTCCATGCCAGGGCGCTACCAGCTACATCGAAAAGCAAATACCGGAATGCCTGTTTTTTTTTGTTCAAAGTCGCAACTTTTATTCAATATAACTACGAAACATTTAAAATATTGCTAGCTGTAAATCTTTTTTATGATTATTTCTATGATTTGCTTCGATTTTAGGGCCATGGCAGCCGGGTACAACATCTTTCGTTGGTTTATGAAGTAATCCACGTTTTGCATAACCGTTTCTTTTGTTGATTCTGGTTTTATTTGGGCTTCAAAGATATTGAAAGTTTTATCATACTCCTCGGTGGTTAGCACAACCTTTAAAATGCTCGTTTCTTTCTTGTTTTTAATTTGATAGGTAATCAAAGAGTTGTCGTTGAAATCAACTATCAGTTTCAGGGTTGAAACTGGATGGCTGTATAAGGGCAACCAGTAAACCCTAACCTTGCGGAGTTCCGATTTTATTGGTGATAAAAGGAATATTAAGTCATTTGCAATTTGTTGCAATAAATTTTCGGTTGAGGTTAGGTTGATTGTCTCTCTTACGCTATCAATTATGATGGGGGTGTGGGTTGATGGAAGTTCAAGGCTATATTTTGGTAAAAAGCCAAACTCAACCCCAATTTCTTGGGCTATGGTAATAAGTTCCTGAATTTTTTCGCTGCTGAAATGGGGAAGCGATGGTGTTAATACGTTAATGCCGGCTCGTAATGCATTGGCAATTATTGTGTACGAGGTTTTTGAGTTTGTGTCAACTACCAGCAATTCAGGGTAGTTAAACAGCCTTGCTATTTGTGAGTTGCTTTCACATATCCCAAGCAAAATATTATCAATCAGTTGGTTGTTGGCTTCAATGGTGTTGTTGAAAAAATTCTCCCCCTGATACGGAATTAACTTATTGCTATCGGTTACAAGGCAGGTTGTCATAGTTAAATGCTAATGTTTTGCAATAATACATTGTTCTGTAATCATTTCAGTGGCACACTCCTCATAATTTATTAACCTTTTAGTAACAGTTGGAATTTTATGCTTTATAAAAACTAAATTTGCTTGCCATTTAAATGACACTAATAAGTAAAATATGCTACAGGACGATAGTATACGTCACAAAGGATTACGTCGCAAGTTAGTGGAAGAGGTTGCTGCCAAGGGGATAAGCGATAAGCGAGTGCTCGAAGCAATGCTTAAGGTGCCTCGTCATTTTTTCATGGATAGTGGTTTTTTAAGCTTTGCCTACAAGGACCAAGCATTCCCAATTGGTTCCGGTCAAACCATTTCGCAGCCATTTACTGTAGCCTTTCAAACGCAATTGCTGCAGGTTAGTCCCATGCAAAAAGTTTTGGAGGTTGGAACTGGCTCGGGGTATCAGGCTGCCATTCTTATGGAAATGGGTGCTAGGCTCTATACCATTGAACGCCACCGGGAATTGTTTCTTGCGGCAAAGGCTCTACTTGAGGAGATGGGCTATCGGCCTAGCTGCCATTACGGCGATGGCTACCAGGGATTACCCCCATATAGTCCATTCGATCGTATAATAGTAACGGCTGGCGCTACAGAGGTTCCTCAGGCTCTTGTCGATCAGCTCGCACCGGGGGGGCGCTTGGTAATTCCCGTAGGGAATGATTATGGCCAAACCATGATGCTCATTGAGAAATTAGATGATGGAACCATAAAAGAATCGGCTCACGGAAACTTTATTTTTGTTCCGTTGTTAAAAGGTAAGGCAAAATAGTAAGCTAATGATTGCAATTAAACAGTTTGTTTTCAATCCTTTCCAGGAGAATACCTATGTTCTGTACCAGCCACAGGGCGAGGCCATTGTGGTTGATGCAGGCTGCTCAACCGAAAGTGAGTTTCAGGAACTCTTGGATTTTGTTAATAGCCAAAACCTTACGGTAAAATGTTTGATAAATACTCACTGCCATATCGACCACATACTAGGAATTGATAAGCTAAAAAAGCAATTTGGCGTTAAGGCCTATGCCCATTTCGATGATTTTCCTTTGCTTCAAATGGCCCCAGCACATGCCATGATGTTTGGGTTATACCTTGAAACAGTACCAGCAATCGATGAAACACTCAGCCATGGAGATTTGATAGAACTTAACGGTGATAGTCTAAAGGTTATTCACACTCCCGGACACTCCAGAGGAGGTTTGTGCTTTTATGCAGAGCAGGAAAGATTTATTTTAACCGGCGACACCCTATTTAACCTATCCATTGGTCGTACCGATTTGGCTGGTGGTAATTACGAAACGCTGATTAAGAGCATTAGAGAACAGCTTATGGTGTTACCTGACGATGTAATAGTTTACCCTGGCCATGGTAATAGCACAACCATTGGTATCGAAAAGGCATCCAATCCCTTTTTGTAGTTTAGGTGTTAAAAAACATAAGCAAAAAACTTTTGTTTAGTTATAATCAATAACCCAAATTCATAATTTTGCTGATAATCTTTAAATAAAAAACCTAAAACATGTATACCGATAAATTTGTGTCACGTCATAATGGTCCTCGCGACCAAGAAGTGGGTGAAATGCTAAAGGTAATTGGCGTTTCATCGGTTGATGAGCTAATCAACCAAACCGTACCTGCAAATATCAGGCTTAAAAAACCGCTAAACCTACCTGCTCCCATGTCGGAATATGAGTTCCTGACCCATATGCATAAGGTTGCATCCAAAAATAAACTCTACAAGAGTTTTATTGGGATGGGTTACTATGGAACCGTTACCCCTTCGGTTATTTTGCGTAACATATTTGAAAACCCCGGTTGGTACACTTCGTACACTCCATACCAAGCCGAGATTAGCCAGGGAAGGCTTGAGGCTTTGCTCAATTTCCAAACCATGGTGGTTGAGCTTACCGGGATGCAAATTGCTAATGCATCGCTACTCGATGAGTCAACCGCTGCTGCTGAGGCAATGTTTATGATGCTCAACCTCCGCTCACGCGAGGCTGTTAAGGCAGGCAAGAATGTAATTTTTGTTGATCAGGATATTTTCCCTCAAACCCTCGATGTAATTAAAACGCGCTCAAATCCCCTTGGAGTTGAGGTTGTTACTGGCTGCTACAGCGAGTATAGTTTTTCTGGGCGCGAGTTTGGTGTTATAGTTCAGTACCCGTCGGCAAAGGGTAACATTCGCGACTATGCCGCATTTGCTGCAAAAGCACACGAGGCTGGTGCACTGGTAACAGCCGTTTCCGATATTTTAAGTTTGGCTCTAATTACACCTCCGGGAGAGTGGGGTGCCGATATTGCTTGTGGCTCTACTCAACGTTTTGGAATACCCATGGGATTTGGTGGCCCACATGCAGCATACTTTGCCTGCAAGGATGAGTTCAAGCGTAGTATGCCAGGCCGAATTATTGGTGTTTCCATTGACAGGCATGGCAACAAAGCACTTCGTATGGCACTGCAAACCCGTGAGCAACACATTAAGCGTGAACGTGCTACATCAAATATCTGTACCGCACAAGCCCTCTTAGCTACCATGGCAGGTATGTATGCTGTTTACCACGGCCCCGAAGGAATACGCCGAATTGCCTCATATGTACACAGCACTGCTGTTCAGGTTGCCAAGGAACTTGTTGGTATGGGTTACAAGCAAAACGTTAAGAATATCTTTGATACCCTTGAGGTAGAATTACCTTCAGGTGTTACCATCGATGATATCCGCAAGCGTGCCCTTGCTCGCGAAATCAACCTGAACTACAAGCCAAACGGAACCGTAGGCATTAGCTTTGACGAAACCACTTCCGTAACCGATGTCAACAATCTTCTTTCAGTTTTTGCCGAAGCTGCTGGAAAGAAGTTCAATTCTATAGCCGAGATTAAGGAAACCATTGAAATCCCTGAAAACCTTCGTCGTAAAACGCCTTTCTTAACCGATAAGGTATTCAACAGTTTCCACTCCGAAACAGAAATGATGCGCTACATCAAGAAACTTGAGCGTCGCGATATAGCCCTAAACCATAGCATGATTTCGCTGGGTAGCTGCACCATGAAGCTAAACCCGGCAACCACCATGTTGCCTCTAAGTTGGCCGGAGTGGAATAGCCTACATCCGTTTGTGCCTGCTGACCAGGCCGAAGGCTACATGCAGGTTATCCGTGAACTGGAACAATATCTGGCAGAGATTACCGGGTTCCATGCCGTAACCTTACAACCCAACTCCGGCGCAGCTGGTGAGTATACAGGGTTAATGGTAATCCGCCAGTACCACATCAATCGTGGCGAGGGGCACAGGAATGTTGTACTGATTCCTTCGTCGGCACATGGTACTAACCCCGCAAGTGCTGCCATGGCAGGCATGCAGGTGGTAGTTGTTGCTTGCGATGAGAAGGGGAACATCAACGTTGACGATTTGCGCGCTAAAGCAGAGCAGCACAAGCAGAACCTTTCAGCATTCATGGTAACCTATCCTTCAACCCATGGAGTATTTGAAAGCAAGATTAGGGAGATGATGGATATTGTTCACCAGAATGGTGGTTTGGTATACATGGATGGTGCCAATATGAATGCCCAGGTTGGGCTTACCAGTCCCGGTGAGATTGGTGCCGATGTATGCCACCTTAACCTACATAAAACCTTTGCTATTCCACACGGTGGAGGTGGTCCTGGCGTTGGGCCAATTGCAGTAGCTAAGCATTTAGCTCCATTCCTCCCTTCACATCCAGTGGTTAAGACCGGTGGCGAAAAAGCTATTACTGCTGTTGCTGCTGCTCCCTGGGGAAGTGCTAGCGTAATTGTAATATCTTACGCATACATTCTAATGTTGGGTGCCGAGGGTTTAACCCAGGCGACAAAGATGGCAATTCTTAACGCAAACTACTTGGCTGCCAGGTTAAAGGATCACTTTAAGATTCTTTACACTGGCGAAACCGGTAGGGTTGCCCACGAGATGATTCTCGATTGTCACCACTTTAAGATGGCCTATGGCGTAGATACCAGCGATGTTGGCCGCCGTATGATGGATTACGGATACCATGCTCCAACCGTATCGTTCCCGGTTCATGAAAGCCTTATGGTGGAGCCTACCGAGAGCGAGTCAAAGCAGGAACTCGATAGGTTTATTGACATGATGATTGCCATTAAGGGAGAGCTTGAGGATATCAAGAACGGTAAAGCCGATAAGGCCGACAACCTTATTGCCAATGCCCCGCATACAGCCCCTGAGGTTACCGCCGATGAGTGGAAGCATGCTTATTCCCGCCAACAGGCTGCCTACCCACTACCCTGGGTAATGCAGAATAAATTCTGGCCCTATGTAAGCAAAATTGATGCAGGTTATGGCGACCGTAATCTGGTGTGCACCTGTGCACCAATTGAGGATTACATGTAAACACATTTAATCGTTTAGCTAGAAAAGTGCCTTGGATAACCTCCAGGGCACTTTTTGTTTTAAACCCAATTACTTTGAAATTTCCCTAATAGGCCAGTCATTTTTTACCAATACATAACGTTTGGTATTTGTATGTTTCTTAACACATTTAGCTTTTCCGCGCAAACAATTAACTTTGCAATAAATTTGATTTACAATTACTATGGAGAGGGTAAATGTTTATCTCAATTCCGAGATTGGTGAGCTTGAGGGTGTAATACTGCATACACCGGGAGCCGAGGTGGAAAATATGACCCCCGAAAATGCTCAACGAGCATTATACAGCGATATTCTTAACCTAAACGTTGCCCGTAAGGAGTACTCGCAGCTCAGTGGCGTGCTTTCAAAGGTGGCAAAAACCTACGAGGTGGTTGATTTGCTTGAAAAAGTACTTAAGAACGAGGAGAATAGGGAGTATCTGCTCGAAAAGATTTGTCGTCATGAGAATGCCATGTCGCTATTCGACTATCTTTTAGATATTGATGCAAAGCAGCTTGCCAGGATGCTAATTGAGGGCGTACCATTGGTTCGTAATACACTCACTAACTTTTTAAGCAAGGAGCGGTTTGCCCTTCGTCCGCTGTATAACTTCTACTTTACACGCGATGCATCAATAGCAATTGGCGAGGATGTGCTTATAGCTAAAATGGCCAACGCCGTTAGGGATAGGGAGAGTATTATTATGGAGGCAATATTCTCGCGTTCCGGTATTTTTAATACGCAAACCATTAACCCCACTACCTTTAACAATCCCGCAGATGTCACCATTGAGGGCGGCGATGTTCTGGTGGTTCGCGACGATATACTGTTGATTGGCAACGGAATAAGAACCAATACCCATGGTATCGACTTCATTCTGTCCAGGTTTCTGGCCCGCGACGATAAAAGGAAAAGACATATCCTGGTACAGGAATTACCCTATAAGCCCGAATCGTTCATTCACCTCGATATGGTTTTCACCATGCTCGATTTTGACAAGTGCATGGTTTATGAACCAATAATTCTGCAACCTAACCGTTACCAAACCGTTCACATTACAATCGATAAAGGTAAGGTTAAGGAGATAAAAACGGTTGATAACCTCCTGGTTGCTCTCAAAAGCCTTGGTATCGATTTAAAACCAATAGTTTGTGGTGGTACAAAGGATCGTTGGATACAGGAGCGTGAACAGTGGCACAGCGGAGCAAATTTTGTTGCCATTGGCCCCGGTAGGGTAATTGGCTATGGTCGAAATATCAATACGCTCGAGGAGATGAACAAAAACGGATTTGAAATTCTCAGAGCAAAAGATATTGTGGCAGGCAAGGTTGATATGAACTCCTACCAAAAATATGTTGTGGCTCTCGATGGTAGTGAACTTCCCCGCGGTGGAGGAGGTGCGCGATGTATGACTATGCCTTTCCGTCGCAAACCAATAAAGTGGTAGTAAACATTTTCCATTGTGATTTGTTTCAAGAAAAGCAATCATTAAACTTTGAAACAATGGAAAAAAATGTTGGCAAAATTGATAAGGTAATCAGAATTCTGATAGCCTTGGTTATAGCAGGTGTTGGCATTTACTATAAGAGCTGGTGGGGATTATTAGCCATAGTTCCTCTAGCTACAGCATTAGTAGGCACCTGTGGACTTTACTCTCTATTAGGAATTAATACTTGCTCTACAAAGGAGTAAATAAAAACGGGGCAAAGCCCCGTTTTTTATTTTAGTTAACCATTTGCTTTACCAGGTTTGCTGCCTCCTGCAGTGTGATTGCGCTGTACACTTTTAAGCCTGACTCGTCAATCAGCTTTTTGCCTTCAAGTGCATTGGTGCCCTGTAAACGAACTATTACTGGAACAGGGATATTCCCTATTTCCTTATAGGCATCAACCACACCTTGTGCTACGCGATCGCAACGTACAATGCCGCCAAAAATATTGATAAGTATGGCTTTAACGTTAGGGTCTTTTAGTATTATCCTGAAACCGGCTGCAACGGTTTTGGCATTTGCTCCACCTCCTACATCAAGGAAGTTGGCAGGATCGCCGCCTGAGAGCTTAATAATATCCATGGTTGCCATGGCTAAACCGGCGCCGTTTACCATGCAGCCAACATTACCATCTAGCTTAACAAAGTTAAGGTTGTGTTCGCCTGCTTCTACCTCTGCAGGGTCTTCCTCGTAAATATCGCGGTACTCAGCCAAATCGGGGTGACGGAAAAGAGCATTGTCGTCAATGCTGCACTTGGCATCTGCGGCCAAAATATCGTCGTTCGATGTTTTTACAACAGGGTTGATTTCAAGTAGCGAAAGATCGTTTTTGGTATAGGCTTCGTAGAGCGACATAACAAACTTAACCATTTGCTGGTAGGCTTTGCCTGATAATCCAAGGTTGAACGCAATTTTACGTGCCTGAAATGCCTGAAGCCCAACTGGGTGAATTTCTTCCTTAAAGATTAGTTCAGGGGTTTGAGCAGCTACAGCTTCAATGTCCATTCCTCCCTGGGGGGAGTATATAATCATGTGCCTTCCTGATGCTCTATTTAGTAGAATGCTTATGTAGTATTCTTTTATTTCCGATGGACCCGGCTGATAAATACCCTGCTCAATTAGTACCTTTCGTACAAGCTTACCTTGAGGCCCGGTTTGGTGGGTTACTAGATTCATCCCTAAAATATTCGAGGCGTATGTTGAAACCTCATCAATGGACTTTGCTATTTTAACGCCACCGCCTTTGCCTCGTCCGCCAGCATGAATTTGAGCCTTTACGGCTATAGTGTTAGTTCCCGTGAGTTTCATTACTTCCTGTGCAGCCCTAATGGCTTCATCCTTGCTAAAAGCTACTAAACCTACTGGCACGGGTACTCCTGCTTGCCTTAGTATTTCTTTCGATTGATACTCATGTAGATTCATAGAAAAACATCATTTTTTTAATGCATCTAAGTTACAAAAAAAGGATTAACTAAATTTGTTAAATTTTTTGTGGATATGGTTAAAAACAGAAAGTTGTTAAATGAAGAGCTTGGGCGAAAATCGATTGAAGAATTTAAATCCTCCGAAAAATTACCAATTGCTGTAGTTCTCGATAATGTCAGGAGTTTAAACAATGTAGGCTCTGTTTTTAGAACCTCCGATGCTTTCCTGGTTGAAAAAATTTACCTGTGTGGAATTACGGGCACTCCACCTCATCCTGAAATCCATCGCTCTGCTTTGGGTGCTGAGAATTCAGTAGACTGGGAGTATGCTGATAGCACAGTCAAAGCAGTTGAAGGACTGAAACAATTGGGATATGTGATTATTTCAGTAGAACAGGTGGAGCATTCGGTGCTGCTTAACCAGTTTTATCCGAAAAAAGGGCAGAAGTACGCATTGGTATTCGGAAACGAAGTTAAAGGTGTAGGACAAGATGTGGTGGATATTTCAGATGTTTGCATTGAGATTCCGCAGCTTGGCACCAAACACTCCTTTAACATTTCGGTCTCGGCTGGTATAGTGCTTTGGGATTTTTTTGTTAAAATGCTCAACTGATATTTAGTTTTTCTGCTTATTAAGTGTCGACTGAACTTCAAATATTATTTGTTACAATAAAAAAAACGGGGCTGCATGTGCAGCCCCGTTTTTTAGTAATGTATTTATCTTAGAATAATGCTTTAAAAGCTTCGTTCTGGAAGAAGGTGCGGAATTCAACATCTTCCTTAGCGCGATCTTTTAGTGAAGCGTCCTTACCAAAAGCAGTGCGTAGGTTATCGAGTACAGTTGCTTCTTCTGCAAGGCGAGCGCCAACAATTGCACGGCCATAGTAACCCTTAGCTGTTTCTACCTTGTTAAAGGTGTTCTTGGCAGCATCAACCTTTCCTGCTAATAGAAGAGCAAGACCCTGGTTGAATGAATCGCTACCAGCCAGGTATTCAGCAGCTGCAGGATACTGTCCTTTAAGAATTGCAATAATACCGAGGTTGTACTTAACAGCGCTACCAGCATCGGCTGCATCGGCAAATAGTTTTTCAGCTTCATCAAACTTGCCTTCAAGCATAGCTACGCATCCACGATTGTTAGTAACGGCAGCAATCTTCTGGTCGGCAGGTATCTTATCCAAAGCGGCTTTAGCATTAGCAGCATCCTTGTTCAGAATGTAGTAGTAGGCAGCATTGTTGTAACCACGAGCGCAGTTGAACTTTTCGCCGGCTTTCATGTAAACTTCAATCTTCTTGTTAACATCGTTTACAAGGGTAGCAGCGTAGAGCATTTCCTCAACGTTAAGGCTGTCGTAAGCGTTATTTTCAACCATGTACTTTAGGGTATCATCGGAGTAGCCTATAACATCAACCTTGGCAACCATTCTTGAACGACGGAGCTGTGGGAGAATCTTCTCAGCCAATACCTTGTAAACCTTTGAAAGGTTCTTGATTTCCTTCTCGCGTACTACTGGATCGGAGTACATGGAAAGAACGCGAATAATAAGTTCTTTGTCTTCGATATCGGAAGCCTGAACAGCTTTCTGGAAGCCATCCCAGTCTTCAGCAGTGAATTCAACTGCAGGGGTAACGCCTTGAACTTTGGCTTTCTTGAACACATCAGCAAGGTACTTGTCGGTGTTCTTTCCGCGATCCTGCGACAGCTTGTCGTTTAGTTTTTCAGGACCATCGGGTGAAGCATAAGCAGCAATCTTAAGCTCTTTAATTTCCTTGTTCTTAGCCTGAGCAGCAGCAAGTAGGAAATCGTTTAACATCTTGATTTCATCCTTGGTTAACTCCGACTTGCGGATGTCAGCCTTTTGGATTACGAAATTAATTTGAGCTTCCTTTTCCTCAGGGGTTACGCGTACAAACTTGTCGTTTAGCATTACTGGCTTAACATCAATGTCAACCAGTTTGTAGGTAGCCATTGTACCAATGCCAACCTTTTGAGGAGCATCGAAAGGAACTTTTTTGTCCTTGTAGGTAATCACAAAACGGAGTTCAATTTCAGAGCTGAACATCTCGTCCTTGTAATCAAACTCAACATCATGTTTCCAGCTACCACCAGCTTCGTAGTTAATAACCTGGTTGTTGGCCTGAACGTCTTCACCCTGTAAAACTTTTGAGGGAAGAGCTAGCTCACCACCCTTGTAAACCACAACAGGGGTAATTTCAACAGTGGCTTTCTTGTTGAAGTACTTTGGAGGAATAGTACCTTCAAAAGTAGCCTTTACTTTGTTAGCATGTACTTCTACGGGGTTTGGGGTTACCTTTAAAGTAAAACCGGCAGGTAATTCTTTCATTTTCTCAACCCCGCCGCAACCAGCCAATAGCAGACCGGCTAAGGCAATAATCGATAGTTTTAAACCTTTCATTTTCATATAAAAGTTGGTTAGTTATTAATTCTGCTTAATTGTAAGCACTCAATTTAGTAAATACAAACATACTACTTAAATTCCAATTTATCAAATTCATGGAACAAAAATAAACATTTGTCTTACAGCGACACCAAGTTAACACCTTTTTTGTAATGTTGGTCAAAAATCGTCGATTTGATTTTTAAAAAATCATCGCGGTTTGCCACAAAGTCAATTTTTGAAGTATCAATTACTAAGAAAGTGTACTCAGGATGTTGTTTGAAAAAATCGAAATATCCTTCGGTTATTCCGTTTAGGTATTCAGCGGTTATGGTTTGTTCGTAATCGCGTCCCCTTTTCTGAATGTTTTTAAGCAGCTGGTTTGCAGGTAAATGTAGGTATACATATAGGTCGGGTTTTGGTAAAGTGCTGTAAATAATGGAAAATAGTTGCTTGTAAAGCTGAAGTTCATCGCCGCTCAGTGTGTTCTGAGCAAAAATTAGCGATTTCATGAAGTAGTAATCCGCAATTGTTAATGAGTGGAAAAGGGAAGCTGAACGTAACTCGTTATTGAGCTGTGAGTATCGCTCTGCCAGGAATGAGAGTTCAAGCGGGAAACTATACCGTTCAGGGTTTTTATAGAATTTTGGAAGAAAGGGGTTATCGGCAAATTGTTCCAGGATTAGCTTGGCATTGAGCTCTTTTGCCAGCATGGTTGCAAGGGTTGTTTTGCCTGCACCGATATTTCCTTCAATTACAAGGTAATGCATAGTTTTTCAAAGGCGTTTATTCATGGCTAAGTTATATTTTTTGGTGTATAAAAACAAAAGAGGTTGGAGTGTAATACCCCAACCCCTTTAAAAATTTATCAACTCTAGTATTGCATTCCCATGTTATACATTATAAACGCGTAAATATCGGCATACTCATCAATAACCATAGATGTTGGCATACCTGCTCCGTGTCCGGCACGGGTTTGAATGCGTATCAGGGCAGGATTTTTGGGGTTAGGGTTTTTCTCCTGCATGGTAGCAATGTACTTGAACGAATGCGCAGGCACAACCCTATCGTCGTGATCGGCAGTGGTTACGAGTATGGCCGGGTAATTGGTTTTAGGTTTGATATTATGGAGCGGGGAGTAGCTGTAAAGGTTAAGGAACTGAATGGAGTCGTTACTGGTGCCGTAATCGTTAGCCCAAGCCCAGCCTATGGTAAAGTTATGGTACCTAAGCATATCCATTACGCCAACCTGAGGGATGGCTACCTTGAATAAATCGGGACGTTGGTTGGTTACTGCACCAATCAGTAAGCCACCGTTTGACCCCCCTTGGATGGCAAGTTTTTTTGGTGAGGTGTACTTTTCTTTGATTAAGTATTCGGCTGCTGCAATAAAGTCGTCGAAAACGTTCTGCTTGTTTAGTTTTGTGCCCGCACGATACCAGTTCTCACCGTATTCGCCACCGCCCCTTAGGTTTGCCATGGCAAATATGCCTCCCTGCTCTAGCCAGAATAAGCGCGATGTACTAAAGTAGGGTAGTAGGCTTACATTGAAGCCACCATAGCCGTAAAGCAGAGTAGGGTTATTCCCATCGAGTTTAATGCCTTTCTTGTGGACAATAAACATTGGAACAAGAGTGCCGTCCTTACTGGTATAAAATACCTGCTTGGTTTCGTAGTCGTCAAACTTGAAGTCGATGTTAGGGCTAAAGAATTGTGTCGAAGTATTGGTGTTTACGTTGTACTTTACAACGGTTGGGGGAACTGTAAACGATGAGAATGAATAAAAGGCAATAGAATCATTTATATCGCCACTTATTCCTGATATTGTGCCAAGGGTTGGAAGTTCAATGTCAGTAATCTTGCTACCGTCCAGGTTGTAAACCTCGGCCTGGCTTTTAGCATCAACAATGTAGTTGGCAATTATTTTTTTGTTGATTAGGGCACATTCCTTCAGTACATCTTTCCGTTCAGGTAGAATGTCGCGCCAGTTGCCAATGTCCATACTGTTCACGTTGATTTTTACCAGCTTATACTTGGGAGCCTTGTAGTTGGTTAAAACAATGAGGTTGTCGTCAACATGGTCAAGAACGCTGTACTCAAACTCAAAGCCTGTGGTAATCTTGGAAAAGTTTGCCCTGGGGTCTTTTAGGTTTTTTACATAGATGGAATTACCGTAGGTTGATTCCGATTCATAAATGATGAGATACTTTTCGTCATCGGTGGTTTGTGCGGAGTAGTTGCGTAAGGGGTATTGGCTATTTGAGAAAATTAGTTTGTCGGTTTCCACTGGTGTTCCTACCTTGTGGTAAAAAACTTTATGGTTTTGGTTGATATTGGAAAGTTCCGAGCCACCCTTGGGTTCGTCGTAGCGGCTATAGAAGAAGCCATCGTTTAGCCATGCAATGGATGAAAATTTTACCCAACTGATTTCGTCAGGAAGTTGCTCACCGCTGGGCAGTTTAATCACTTTTATCTTTTGCCAGTCCGAACCGCCATCGTTAATGGAATAGGCAAGGTACTTGCCATCGCGCGAAACGCTAACATTCGATAGCGATACGGTTCCATCCTCGCTAAAGGTGTTTGGGTCAAGAATTACCTTAGGCTCAGCCTCAAGGTTTTCCATCATGTAAAGGACGCTTTGGTTCTGAAGTCCCTCTTTCTTGAAAAAGAAATACCTGCCGCCTGCTTTAAACGGGGCCCCCATTGAGGTATAGTTCCAAATGGTGGTTAGCCTTTCTTTTATTTTGTTGCGGAAAGGAATTGCATTAAGGTAGTTGAAAGTCACCTCATTCTGCTGTTTAACCCATTCAGCCACCTCGGGCGCTTTGTCATCCTCAAGCCAACGGTAGGGATCGGCCACTTTTACTCCAAAATACTCATCAACTACATCTACCTGCTTGGTTTTGGGATATTTAACTTTGGCGGTGTTACACGACATTGTAATCAAAATTGGTGTGGCTAACAACATCAATATGAATATCTTTTTCATCGCTTTCAAAATTTTGTTGTGATATACTAACAAAAATACAATAAAATTATGCAAACCTTGCACTAATTTCTGAAAAAAAGCAATCACAATATTTGAAAGTATAAAAAAAGCAGGGGTTACCCTGCTTTTACTATTTGTTTTTCTCCGGTTTTGGCAGCAAAACTTTTCGCGAGAGTTTCAGCTTTCCGGTTTTTTTGTCGATTTCAATAAGCTTAACATCAACCATATCGCCTTCCTTGAGCACCTCTTCAACCTTCTCTAGCCTACGCCATTCAATTTCCGATATGTGAAGCAGCCCATCCTTGCCGGGAAGAATTTCAACAAATGCGCCAAAGGGCATAATGGACTTAACCTTACCCTTGTATATTTCACCTACCTCGGGAACAGCAACAATTCCTTTAATCCATTTAACGGCAGCATCGCGGCTTTCAGCACTCTCAGCAAAAACACTAACTACACCGTGATCATTAATTTCCTCAATGGTGATAGTGGTTTGGGTTTCGCGCTGAATTTCCTGAATTACCTTACCACCAGGGCCAATAACGGCACCAATGGTTTCGCGAGGTATGTTGAACTGCTCAATACGGGGGGCGTGGGGTTTAAAGTCGGGACGGGGTTCGGAAATGGTTTGCATCATGATATCGAGGATGTGCATACGCCCATCGTGGGCTTGCTTTAGAGCTTTAGCAAGCACTTCGTACGATAGGCCATCAACCTTTATGTCCATTTGGGTGGCTGTAATACCATCGCGGGTTCCTGCCACCTTAAAGTCCATATCACCAAGGTGATCCTCATCGCCAAGAATGTCGGAAAGTACGGCATACCTATCCGATCCTTTCTCAGTGATAAGCCCCATTGCTATACCCGATACGGGTTTCTTAATCTGAACTCCTGCATCCATCAGCGCCAGGGTGCCTGCGCAAACAGTTGCCATTGATGATGAACCATTCGATTCAAGTATATCGCTCACAACGCGTATTGCGTATGGGTTCTCTGGCGCATCGGGTACCATGTTCTTTAACGCCCTGTGGGCAAGGTTTCCGTGTCCAATTTCCCTGCGGCTCACCCCTCTTGAGGGTTTGGCTTCGCCGGTGGAGAAAGGTGGAAAGTTGTAGTGCAGTGTAAACTTCTCAGTTCCCTGCATCAGAACCTCATCAATAATTTTTTCGTCGAGCTTGGTACCGAGGGTTACTGTGGTAAGCGATTGTGTTTCGCCACGGGTGAAAATGGCTGATCCATGTGCCATAGGCAAATAATCAACCTCGCACCAGATAGGACGTATTTCGTGGGTTTTGCGCCCATCGAGGCGAACACCCTCGTTAAGTATCATGTTGCGCATGGCTTCCTTTTCTACCGCATGGTAGTAGCGGTTCACCATGAACTGCTTTGCTTCGCGCTCCTCTTCCGGAATGGTTTCAATAAAGGCTTGCTTAATGGCTTCGAAAGCTGCCGTGCGTTCTTGCTTGGGCAGCATCGATTTAGCTACCTGGTAAACCTTGTCGTAGCAAAACTCATAAACCTTTGCCTTGAGTTCCTCGTCGTTGGTTTCGTGGCAGTAGGTGCGTTTAACTACGCCGAGTTCCTTGGCGAGCTCCATTTGAGCCAAGCATTGGGGTTTAATGGCCTCATGGGCAAACTTAATTGCTTCCAGCATATCGGCTTCCGACACCTCTTTCAGTTCGCCTTCAACCATCAGAATATTATCGTAGGTAGCGCCAACTATCATATCGATATCGGCCTCCTCAACTTCCTTAAAGGTAGGGTTAATTTTTAGCTTACCGTTAATGCGAGCCACTCTAACCTCTGAGATTGGGCCATGGAAAGGAACGTCGGAAACGGCAAGCGCTGCCGATGCTGCCAATCCGGCAAGTGCGTCGGGCATTATTTCCTTCTCGGCGGAAATCAGGTTAACGGTAACAAAGGTTTCGGCATGGTAATCGTCAGGGAAAAGGGGACGTAATGCACGGTCAACCAAACGGGCCACCAAAATTTCATAGTCCGATGGTTTTGATTCGCGTTTTAAGAAACCTCCTGGGAAACGGCCGCTTGCAGCAAATTTCTCCTTGTACTCCACGCTAAGTGGCATGAAATCAACATCTTCTTTTGCTTCCTGAGCGCTTACAACTGTAGCGAGAAGCATGGTTTTACCCATTGTTAGCACAACCGAGCCATGGGCTTGTTTGGCCAGTTTACCGGTTTCGATGGTAATGGTTCGGCCATCGCCCAAATCGATTGTCTTTTTTACAACTTTCTGCATAATTAAAATTTATATAGATAAAATCAACAATAAAATATTGCCTTTGTTTAAACAATTAAACCCCAAAGGATTCCCATCCTCTGGAGGTTATGATAGTGATTAAAAAAAGGCAATTTTAGAAATTGCCTTTTTTGATTTCTTACTTTCTGAGATTTAATTCCTTTACTATTGTTCGATATCTTTCAATATCGTTTTCTTTTAAGTAATCCAAAAGCCTCCTGCGCTTACCCACCAACTTTAACAGAGCGCGCTGGGTACCATAATCCTTGCGGTGAACCTTTAGGTGCTCAGTTAAATGGTTGATACGGTAGGAGAATAACGCGATCTGGCTCTCAGGTGAGCCGGTATCGGTATTGGACTTCCCGTACTTCTCAAAAATCTCTTTTTTCTGTTCGGCCGTCAAATAGTTCATAACACTGATAATTAGTGGGTAGATTTACTACTTAATTTGAGGTGCAAAGATAAAACCTTTTTTTCAATATCGTTACAATTGATACTTTTTTTTCGAACAGCTATTAATTTTTAATTACTTAATACTATGATATACAGAATGATAGCATGTTTATAGTATATTTTAACTATTTAGCGTAGTTTTAATTTTTTCCAGTGCCATTTCAATGGGAGTAGGTTTGAAGTTTAAATCGTTTTTTGCCTTGCCTATAACCAGCGAGGTGTTTTTTGGCCTGGGAGCAGCCTCTGCTAAGTCTTTTGAATTTACTTCCAGCAGCAACTTATGGTTCAGGTTAAAGGCTTTTGCAGCAAGTATGGCAAAATCAGCAACTGAAATTATTTGGTCACCGGAAATATTGTAAATGCCTGTAACCCTGTTTAAACAGATCTGGGAGATGGCAGATGCTAAATCCGGAGCATAGGTTGGGGTACGGATTTGATCGCTTGGCACTTTGTACTGCTTGTTTTTGCTGAGGTTATCGAATACACGGGTAATAATGTTTGGACGCGAAAGTTTGGACTCAACCCCGTAGACCAAAGAGGTTCTTACTATTGTATTGACCACACCCGAGGCCTGTATTAACTTTTCCGCTTCAAGTTTCGATTCCCCATAGTAATTTACTGGGTTAGGTGCATCCATCTCTGTGTAGTTACCTTTAGAACCGTCAAAAATGAAATCGGTTGAGAGGAACACAAGGTGAACATTATAGTCAACGCAGGCCGATACAATACGTTTGGTTAGCTCAACGTTCATCCTGTGACAGGCGTACCTGTCAACTTCACAGGCATCCGGGCTGGAAAGGGCAGCACAGTGAACAACAATCTCGGGTTTAATCTCATCAACCATGTGGTTGATGTCAGCATTCAACAGGTTCGATGTAAAAGTGGTTACCCCCTCGAGCTGAAACTTTTTGAGCGATGTGGCAAAAACTTCAACCTGGTTAGTGGCACTTAAAGCTTTTGCTATGTTTTTCCCTACAAGGCCATTTGCCCCAGTAACAAGGATTTTCATTTTTAAAATGTTTTAGGAGATTAGATCTTTTAGCTTCTCAACTTGCTCTGTAGTTCCCAGAACAAACAGTAAGGAGTCGTGGGTAAGTATGTGATTAGGTTCAGGGTTTAAAATGTATTCGCCAATGGGATTCCTAACGCCAATTACATTAACGCCAGTTTTTTCCCTTATTTGTAATTCATCCAACGATTTTGCTCCAACCTCGAGAATTTTCCTGCATGATATTTCAAAAAGGCTAATGTTTCCGGTTCGTTTTAGCATGATATTCTCAACAAACTCAAGAATGTCCGGTTGAATAACCAGCTTTGCCATTTTTTGTCCTCCAACCTTGTCGGGCAGTATCACATTGTCGGCGCCAGCAAGCTTTAATTTTCTATCGTTTGTAACAGCTGATGCTCTGCTAATGATTTTAAGCTTTGGATTCATTTCCCTTGCGGTTATTACAACAAAAAGGTTGTCGGCATCGTTCGCCAGAGCCGTAATAAGCGCTTTAGCTTTATCCACTCCTGCTTTCTGCAAGGTGATATCAAGGGTGGCATCGCCATCAACATATGCTATTTTGGGGTTTTGCTGTATATACTCAATTACCTTGGGTCTGTTCTCAATAACAACAACAGGGATGTTATGAGTAATCAGTTCTTCAACTGCCTGTGAACCATTACGTCCGTATCCCACCACTATAACATGGTTTTGCATTTTGGCAATCATCTTTTCCATGATCTTCTTATTTGAGTATCGGGAAAGTATTTGTTCCGAAAAGTATTTGGCTAAAAAGGTAGCTGCATAGGCAAAGAATCCAATGCTTATGATGATTAGCGTTATGGTAAACCACATTCCTTCAGGTGAAAGAGGCCGAACCTCCTTAAATCCTACTGTACCGATTGTAATAACGGTCATGTAGATTGCTTCAGTGAATGTAAAGTCTTCAATGTGTATATAACCAACTGTTCCTATGGTTATTATACTCAGGAGAATTGTGATTGCAAGCGCTAATGTTCTACCTCCTTTTTGCTCCATTCAGCAATTTTTACGACGCTTTAAAATTATAATTGTTTTCGCAAAATACTAACACCAATAGGGCAGTAAATACATTTTCGGGTTTCGCAGTAAAAGGCTTTTAGGTGAACCAATGCCTGAGAGTCAAATGCCGATAATGCTTTGATGCCCAAGGTGCCAAAGTTTCTGACAATTGTATTATTCTCCGGTGGCATTTGTTGGAGTATAGCTAGTGCGTTGGCCTCAAGGTCAGCTTTTGCCCTGCTCCGACCATAGCTATACATGAAAGGGATAATTGTGTTTATGGTTATTAACCTTATGGTTTCCTCGCCTAAACGTTTTTTCTTGGAAATTGATTCCTCACCAAAAATGTAGTGGTTATTCCAGTAATCCGATGCTTCAACAGCAAAGAATTTAATTACATCATCAATGTTTTTTACCTCCATAAGTTGAGAGAAGAGACCCGACGATTTGTGTGCAAGCATTGCCAAAAGGGCAATTCTAATGGTTGGGAACGATGCCGGCCTGAGCCTCATAAACTTCCAGAGGCTTGGCTCTATGGGTGTAAGTGAAAATTTGTTTTTCAGATAGTTGTACTCCTGTTTCAAAGAAATAGCATAGCTATCGGTTTTTGCTTTATCGAGCAAGCCCGATTGACCGAATAGTAGGGCCTCAAGCTGAAATGCACTGTTTTTATGTTTAGCCAACACTTTTTGCGGTAAGCTTTGAGCCAGTAGTTGAAAGGGAAGTGCATTGCTTTTAAGCCCAAATGAACGACATAAATCGCGATAGAACGCTTCCTCCCAACTTCCATTGCATTGGCTAACCAGCTCAGCTACACGTTTACTCTTGTTTTCTAACCTTTCAACCTGCATTCGATCAACGGTTGAGTTAATTAGCAATGAATCAACAACCCCAATTTTACTGGCGCATGGGATCCATTCGGTCGATTTGATCAAGTTTTCATGGCTATGCACCAGCTTGTTGGGGTAAGGAATGACAAGTGTCTGAACTTCTGTTCCGTTCGATGTTACTGCGGTTCTATCATGTTCAACAACTACGTGTAGAATTACATTGTTGTAAGCGTTGTCGGTTTGATGGTTATGGGTAAACCAGTCGGACGATTTGATGTGCATTTCAACATTACCTACCCAAAGAGTATCCCCAATTCGAACTTTTGCGTTGGAAAAATCGGGGCCTGAGTCGGTATTGTACAATCCGGGATCGATAACCTCAACCGTATCGCCTTTTGTAGTGCTGAGCCCATTTAGGGTATAGTGCTGGTAGCGCCACTGGAAGTGTAAAAGCGATTCGTCCATTTAAAAAGGGTGAATTGTATTTGGATGTACAAGTTAAAAAAATCCAAAAAACTGGGCAATACTATTATGGCGATTCTAAAATTGTAGTAATTTTGCAAGCGCAAACGGGGTGTGGCGCAGTTGGCTAGCGCGCTACGTTCGGGACGTAGAGGCCGGGAGTTCGAGTCTCCCCACCCCGACTTTAGAGTTGATTTAATGTCAACTCTTTTTTTATTCTAATCGTAAAACTACTTGTCCTTGGTTGGGAATTGCCCGGTATATCACCTTTGCATCTTTCTTGCCTAGTCTAAACCTGATGTAGGGCTTGTAAACCGGCGTTTTAAGTTTGAGCATTCGTTTAACATCCTGAACAACAGTCCACGTGCGCTCTCTAAGATCGAACTTGAACTGATTAAATCCATCCGACGATTGCGAAGGGTTTGACTCGTAAAAGTAAAGTAAAATGTTTGGTTTTAGCTCAATAATAAAGTTAACAGGGTCAAGGTCGGTTGTATCAGGTATAACATCGGGCGTGTACTCCGAGGTGTCGCGTGGGGCAATTTTGATCATTAATGGTACTTTTGGGATGGTTGAGGTATGCTTCGATATTGTTAATGGAACCGACAATCCTTGAATAAGCAAGGGTGGATTAATAGCAGAAAACAAAGGGCTTACTTTAATATGCTCTGCTTTTGCTTTGTGAGCAACAACCCCTTTAATCATTAACGAAACGGTACTGTCCGGAATATTAATGGCTAAAAATATTGAGTCAGTTTTGGAAGCGGTAATCAATGCGTTGTAGTAAGCCTTATCCACCAATAAGTTTTTTAAAGTTGAGTCGGGTTCACTAACCCATTCAACTGTTTTCTTTCGTTTGTTGAGCTCTTTTGCAATGTGTTGCTCAATGTTGTTTATGGCTTTCTGGAATGCTATTACTTTAAGAATGGTATATGCAACAGCCAGTATTACAACTAGTATGGCTGTGGTGTAGAGGGTGATTTTTATAGGTTTTCGCATAAAAAAGATCATTAGTAAATGTAAACCTTCGATCCCAGATCTAGGGTTTTGTAAACTGCTTCAAGATCCTCGTCATTCATTCTGATACATCCGTGCGTTACAGGCATCCCCAGGAATCGCTTGTATATTGTTCCATGGATCAGGTACCCATCGCCAATGCTCAGGGCATAGTCGCCCAAAACGCCAGCTTCCCAACGCGATGGGTCGTTGGCCGATGGAATGGGCAGCCCTTCCTCAACGTACGACCAGTCCGGGCGACGCCAAACAGGATTTGTTACCTTACCCAACACCTTATACATACCCTTTGGGGTATGAAAAATCCATTGACGTTTATCGTGCGACTTTAGTAGTGTATAGCTGCCAGTACTACAAAATCCTTCACGAACCTGTTTGCGGTTTTTGTATAGCCTGAAGCGATTGTACGTTGTGTTAACCACAATGTATGGTTGTGCGGGTGTAAGGTTTTGAAAATGTTGTTTTAATGAGGCCACTTCCTTTTGAAGTTTCTTTACATCAACCTTATCGTCCTGTATGTAGTCGGCCACAAAGGTTAGCTTTCTGTTCTTTACCACCAATTCCGCCATGGGTTGCGAAAGATAGGTGAGATAAAAATAAAGAATGATGAAGCCTGAAAGGATGATATTGATAAGCAGCATTACAAAGCCCAACCGTTTTAGCTTAGGGTTTATTTCGGGGTTGAAATCTATTTTATCTTCAATACTATTCATAGTTAACCCTTAATTTGATTACGTTTAAGGTTCAGGCTCATGGCTATGGTGTTGAAGTCGGCAATTGATCCAACAATAACTACCGGAGTGCCAATTTCAACAATCTTATACACCTGTAGCATATCGTTGTTGTCAAGAGCAATACATCCATCAGTCCAATCGGTTCCTTTGCCGCCATCGCCATGGATCTCAATTAGTCCACCAATCTGAGCGTGCTTAGGTATTCGGCCAGCGGCTTTTTCCTTGTTGAAGTTTTCAATATCCTCTGAATTAGGGTAGTTGAGTAGCAATGCCCTAAAATACTTGGTTTTATTTGCAGGTATTTTGCTTTTAACCAGATAAATTCCCTCGGGAGTAGCCTTGTCGCCTTTCAGCCGTTTACGCCCCATCCAATTCTTGCCAAACTCGGCATCAAATTCATATTTTTTTGAACCGTTTTGGTAGATATATAGTTTTCGGGCAAATTTATCCACAATAATAGCCATGGAGTTGTTTTTGGCTGTATTGCTAATAGCGCTTTTAACAAGTCGGTTCCAGTAGGGTTGTGAGTTGAAGTAATCTTCAAGGTCGTCGAGGGTTTTTTTGTAGGAATCCATAATTAGATCCTCAGCCAACTTGATTTTTTCCGATGACTCAAGGTAATCGCCTCTCTTAAATGCTACCTCTGCCTCATGGATTGACATTTTCCCTTTTGAGATTTTTTTGCGAAACTCATCAGGCAGGGGTAACCTTTGAAAAAGATTGTTCATGTTCGAGACAAGGGCGGTTAGGTTGTCAATTTTATCCTTAACCGATATAACCAGGTTTTTTGAAAGTTCCTTGGAGTTACTCGTTGCGCTTTTAGCCATTTCAGCCGATTTCTTGGCAAAGTACGATACCTTCTGGTAGTCGCGGCTTAAAATGAAGCGTTCATTTTGGATATTCCAATGTTTCATGGCCGAATCAAAGTATGCCTTTGCCTTTAGGTACTTTTGTTTTGAGTAACGTTTGGCATTTGACCGCGATGCCTGGTGTAGCGAGGCCAAGGCATAATCGATATCGCCTTTAGGTGGTTCGGGTATGGAATAGTAAAATAGTGCAAATCCGCCACCAATTACTGATAGCGTTGCAAGGGTAATTAAGCTGTACTTTAAAATCGGTTTCATACGGGTACAAATATCAAAAAAAAATCCCCGGTAAAAAAACGGCCGGGGATTTTATAGCAGGTAAATAAATTATTTTCTGCCCTTAACCTTAGCAATAGCCTCGTTAAGTTCGGTGTTGATTTTGGTAGCGCTTTCTTTAGCAGCTTTCATCTTGTTGGAAGCATCCATGTACTTGCCAGCATCGTAAAGACCCTTAGCTTCGTTAACAGTAGCTTCGATGGTAGCCATTTCAGCTTTCATTTGCTCAAGAACAGCAGCACCTTCCTTACCACGAGGAGCCTTCTTCATGAGCTTGCCATTTTCTTCCATCATGGTGGCAACTTCGGTCATAAGGCCTTCTACCTCTTTCTTAACTTCTTCTTTCTTAGCAACAGCGTTAACCTTTAGCTCCTGAGCCATGCCAAGAATGCGATCGAGCTTTTCGCTAGCTGGGCCAAATTTCTTGAATAATTTTGACTTTTGAACTTCAATGTCAGCCATAACAGCGCTCATTGAATCCTGAACAGCTGCGAAATCAGCAGCAAGATAAACATCAGCTTCAACAGCTTTAGCCGAGTCAATAGCGGCGTTAGCAGCATCAATCTTTTCCTGGGGCACTTTGCCACAGCTTGAAAGCATAGCAACCATAGTTAAGGCTGCAAAACCAAGTAAAAGTGTCTTTTTCATAATCGAAATGTTTGGGTTTGTTAGTTAAACATTAAAGTTTAATTTTCAATGCAAATGTATGGGGTTGTTCAATTCATTGTTTCGTATTCGCGTATTTTTTTTGATCTAAACCATAAAAATTATACTAATGTAATGAATATCAAGTTAATAAAAATATAAAAAAATGTTAAAATAATAGATCTTGCCTATATTAAACTTTTAAGTTAATAATATCACCTTAGAGGGATAGCATTTTAAAATATTTTGTAACATTACAATAAATTTTCAAAGGTCTTGTAAAATGAATAGGATTACAATTATTGCAAGCGCACTTGCTACCTTTTATTGCAGCGTTTTATCATTTGCTCAGCAAGTTGATTCGAATATGTTAAAGGATCACGTTTACTATCTTGCGTCCGATTCACTTATGGGTAGGGGTTTTGGGACTGAAGGAGGGCGCATGGCTGCAAAATACATCACCGATAAGTTCAAAGAGGTTGGACTAACTCCTTGGCAAGGGCAGTACCTACACTCATTTATCACTTCCAGTATGATGCTCAAGACCGAAGGGGCAAATATTATTGGTTGGGTTGAGGGCAATGACCCGGTTCTAAAAAATGAATACATAGTACTTGGAGCGCATTACGACCATGTGGCCTATAAAATAGTAAACGGCGAAAAAGTGGTTTACAATGGAGCTGACGATAACGCCTCGGGGGTTGCTTCAATTATCGAAATTGGGCGCTGGCTTGTACTTAACCGCGATAAACTTAAACGCTCTGTCATAATCATTGCTTTCGATGGGGAGGAGGCCGGTTTAATAGGTTCAAGTCACCTTGTAAGCAATAAGGTTATCCCTACGGACAGGGTAAAGTTTATGTTTAGCCTCGACATGGTTGGGATGCTGCAAAAGTATGGAGGTATCGACCTGGTTGGAAATAAAACGCTTAGCGATGGAGATGAATTTTTCGTTCAGTTGGCTTCAAAGCATGGTATTCAAGTGAAAAAATCGGGACGAAGTGTTGAAATGCAAACCGACACTCAACCGTTTGGGAAGATAGGAATACCTGCCGTGCATGTGTTTACCTCTACGGTTTCGCCTTACCATAAACCCGAAGACGATGCCGATAAGCTTGACTATGAAGGAATGGCGAAAATTGCAAGTTTTGTAGCCGATGCAACCCTTCAGCTTTCAACTACTGATAGCATTAAACCCGATGCAAGGTTTGCTGCAAAAACTTTGGGTAGCGATAAATTTTCGGCTGGATACCAAGTAGGCATTGGTAATACTTACCACGATTACAGGGATGAGTTCTACAACTCAAAGGAAGGTTTCTCATTTAACACAGGGTTATCCTTCACAATTGGATTAAGTAGGTATATCGATTTACAGGTTGGTGCACTTTACCAAACAACTGGAACAGAGCATCGGTATGGTCATTTCAGAACCCATGAAGTTATGGCTCCAGCCAGTATCCTTCTTTACTTGGGTGGGAAAAGGAAGCAAATGTTATCGCCAAATCTGTACTTTATAGGAGGAGGATACTACTCCTACCGATTTGCCGGTAAAGTTGGTAATGGTAGTTTTGACATGGATAATTACATTCAAAAGGATAATTATGGTTATCAAGTTGGTGTGGGATTTAGTGTGATGTATGTTAATTTTCAAATTGTTCGACAGGTTGCAGTGCTGTCATTAGAACAGGATGGAAATGTTATTCCCAGCACCCAAATGTTTAGCTTGGGCTTTAAGTTTTAGTATCTTATTACTCTAAAAATATGAAGAACAGTTGGAAAGCTTTACTGATTACTGCAGGGGTATTGCTAAGCATCCTATCCTGTAGTAGAGATTCTGGTAATATTGTTATAGGGATTGATGACATAGGGAAAAACGATAGGGTACTAATACTAGTACACCCAACCGAGAACAATATCAAAACATTTAACTATTTAATTGATAGCAAGATATTACCAATACCTTCGGTGGTAAAAGTTATTGGTGTGTATCACACCTCTGAAAAATACGATTACTCAAAATCGGTTGAGTACATTAAGAAGAATAAGCTGGAGAGCTTTAGGCTGTTGCCTGTTAAGGAACCAATAACCGAAACCGCAATTTACCGGGTAAACGAATGTACTGATGTTTTTGCTCGGTTAACCAAGGTGAGCGATGGTGTAATCTTTACGGGTGGCCCCGATATTCCCCCATCAATTTATGGAGAGAAAACATCGCTATTAACCCAAATAACCGATCCGGCTCGCCATTACTTTGAGGTGTCGTTCATGTTTCATTTAATTGGGGGCTCAAAGGATACTTTATTTCAGCCCCTGCTCGATGCCAAGCCTTTAATGCCTGTCCTAGGCATTTGCCTTGGAATGCAAACCATGAACGTTGCAGCAGGTGGCACTTTAGTGCAGGATATCCCTTCCGAGATTTACGGAATTGAGAGTGTTGAGGATGCCCTCATACAGCAAACCAACAACTTGCACAGGAATTACAATGCCAATTATGCTTTGGACGATAAGCTCCTATGGGGGAATTTCCACCAGATCAGTATCGTTGATGAACCTCTAAAATCCATTTGCCGGGGACAGCCTTGGGTGTTAAGCAGTCACCATCAGGGGGTGGAGCGGCTGGGAAGGAATTTAAAAATTATTGCCACCTCAATTGATGGTAATGTAGTAGAGGCTATTGTTCATACAAAATACCCAAACGTAATTGGAGTGCAGTTCCATCCAGAGCCTACACTCCTATATAATAACGATGAATTCTTACGCTTTTTGCCCAACCAGCCATCGAGGCTTACATACTTAAATATGTATTCCGGTGAAGCTGGCGAAAAATTTCATCTTAATTTTTGGTCGTGGTTTGGTAAAAAGGTTATAGAGCAGTAAGTGGAACTATATTAATCCATTCTGTTTGAGTAACACTTCCATTTCCTGCTGAAGCTTAAGGGCCCGCTTACGGGCCTCAGAGGTAAAATTCCCGGTAATATCGGCGTAAATGACTCCCCGCGATGAATTTACAATCAGGCCGCAACGGTCGTTCATGCCGTTTTCTGCTACTTTTTGAAGGCTTCCGCCTTGCTCGCCAACGCCAGGGACTAGCAGGAAGTGGTGAGGTGCATGCTTACGAACAGCAGCAAAGTATTCAGGGTGAGTTGCTCCAACAACAAACATCATATTGGCATCGCTGCCCCAGTGCATCGATTTAAGCACTACATCCTCAAAGAGGAGGTTGCCGGTTTGCTTATTGTGTACCAGCTGAAAATCGCCAAAACTCTCGTTTGATGTGATAGCCAAAAGGATTGTCCATTTGCCGTCGTACTGTAGGTAGGGGACAACCGAGTCCTGGCCAAGATAGGGCGATACTGTAACGGCATCGCAGCCTAAGCTATGAAAGTAAGCTTTAGCGTACATTCTGGCTGTGTTTGCAATGTCGCCGCGCTTAGCATCGGCAATTACCAGTACATCGGGGTGATGCGTTTTAAGGTACTTTACAGTTTTCACCAAGCTATTCCAGCCCGCTGCACCATGAACCTCATAGAAAGCAAGATTTAACTTGTATGCAATGGCTAAATCGTGGGTGGCCTCAATAATTTTACGGTTGAACTCAAACATTGGATCATCCTTGGTAAGCAAATGCTCAGGGATTTTAGTGAGTTCGGTATCGAGCCCAACACACAGGAAACTTCGCTTCTTTTTTATTTGTTCAAATAGTTCTTGGGCTGTCATAGGCATTGTTTTTTATTCTTCAGCAGCAGCTGCTTTTAACCTTTCAGCATTTTCGGCAAGTTGAAGTTTATCTATAACTTCCTGTAAATCGCCATCCATTATGGCCGATAGGTTATACAGGGTGAGATTTATACGATGATCGGTTACACGCCCTTGGGGGTAGTTGTATGTTCTGATTTTTGCGGAACGGTCGCCAGTGGAAACCATCGTTTTACGCTTCGATGCAATTTCGTCGAGGTATTTTTGGTATTCCATGTTGTAAAGGCGGGTACGGAGTTCCGTGAGGGCTTTTTCAAAATTCTTTATCTGTGATTTTTGATCCTGGCATTGAACCACAATGCCGGTGGGTATATGGGTTAATCTAATGGCTGAGTAGGTGGTGTTAACGCTTTGCCCGCCAGGCCCGCTGGAACAGAAGGTGTCCTTACGGATATCTTCCATTTTAAGGTCGATATCAAACTCATCGGCCTCAGGAAGTACGGCAACGGTAGCAGCGGAAGTATGTACTCTACCCTGAGTTTCGGTTTGAGGTACACGCTGAACCCTATGAACCCCCGACTCATATTTAAGCACACCGTAAACGCCATTACCGGTTACATTCATGATAATCTCCTTATAACCTCCAACCGTACCCTCGGAGAAACTGGTAACCTCGTACTTCCAACCTTTCTTCTCAAAGAATTTTGTATACATCCTGAACAGGTCACCGGCAAAAATACTTGCCTCGTCGCCACCGGTGCCAGCACGAATTTCCATTACAGCATTTTTGGAGTCTTGAGGATCGGCGGGGAGAAGTAGAATTTTGATTTCCTCCTCGAGTTGCTCTTGTTCCCGGGTAAGGGTTTCTAACTCCATCTTGGCCATCTCACGGAGTTCCTCGTCCTTCTCGTTAGCCAGTATTTGCCTGGACGATTCTATATTGCTCAGAACGTTTTTGTATTTCTCGTAAGCCTCAACAATGGGCTCCAACTGCCTGTATTCCTTGTTAAGTGCGACAAACTTTTTCATGTCGGCCATTACAGCAGGATCGGTTATCTGCTGACCAATCTCCTCGAACTTATGCCTTATACCTTCAAGCTTACGCAGTATAGTATTATCTGCCATATCAAAAATTTATTGGCGCAAAGGTAAGCAAAAAATCTCTTTTTGAGTTAGTAATGAAACTCACCGTAAGGCGACTTAATGGTTAATTTATTTGAAGTAGCCTCAGTACAGTATCCAACAATTTGGGCATCTACCTTAAACTCTTTAGCAATTGCAATAATGTCATCGGCAAACTCAGTGTAAACATAAATTTCGAATCGATGCCCCATGTTGAATACTTTATACATTTCCTGCCAGGGAGTATTCGACTGTTCTTGAATTATACGGAATAGCGGTGGTACAGGGAAAAGGTTATCCTTAACCACGTGAAGGTTGTTCACAAAATTCATCACCTTAGTTTGTGCGCCTCCCGAACAGTGAACCATTCCATGTATTACAGGCCGGTAATTATCTAGTATGGCTTTAATGATAGGCGCATAGGTTCGGGTAGGGGATAGAACCAGTTTGCCTGCCGTAAGGCCAGTTCCCTCAACGGGTTGCTCAAGCATAAGGTTGCCGCTGTAAACCAAACTTTCAGGTACCTGAGGGTCATAGCTTTCCGGATACTTTTGGGCAAGGTAGTGCCCGAACACATCGTGGCGTGCCGAGGTTAATCCATTGCTACCCATCCCTCCGTTATATTCCTTTTCGTATGAGGCTTGGCCGAACGATGCCAGACCAATGATTACATCGCCATCCTGAATATTGCTGTTTGAAATAACCTGGTTCCTTTTAATGCGGGCAGTAACGGTAGAATCAACAATAACTGTTCGCACTAAATCCCCTACGTCGGCTGTTTCGCCACCGGTAAGCACAATGTTAATTCCCATACTGCGCATGATTTGGCAGAACTCCTCCGTGCCATCAATGATGGCCGAAACCACTTCGCCCGGAATCAGGTTCTTGTTACGGCCAATGGTTGATGATAGCAAAATATTATCGGTAATCCCCACGCAAAGCAAATCGTCGATGTTCATTACAATAGCGTCCTGTGCAATGCCTTTCCAAACGGACATATCGCCGGTTTCGCGCCAATATATATAGGCAAGCGACGATTTAGTACCGGCTCCGTCGGCGTGCATCACCAAGCAGTAATCGGGGTCGCCTGTAAGGTAATCGGGAACAACCTTGCAGAATGCTTTTGGGAAGAGCCCCTTGTCCAGGTTGCTAATTGCCTTATGGACATCATCTTTCGATGCGGAAACGCCGCGTTGGTCGTAACGGGAATTTTTGTTCATGGGGTACGTTTTAACTGCAAAGGTAACCTATATTTACGTTACAACCAACTTGTAGATGAAAGAGGGGAATTACTTTAATCCCCCAACAGAAAGCAATTTCTTTTTCGACTCATTAATCCATTTTACCTCGGCTGCTGTGTCTACAAGCCAAACCTTAATGTCGGCATCTTTCTCATTATCAACAAATATCAGTGTGATATCGGCCTCCTTGGGGGTTTCAACCTCCATCATTACACCCGGTTTAGTTATCTCTGATGCATTGTATATGATGCAGAAGTGCAGGTCTGCCTGCTCTGGACTATCAACAATAAAGAATTTCACCTGGGCACTCTTGACATCTTCAGCTTCATAAAACTTTTGAGCTGCTGATATGCCACTGAAGCCAAGCAGAACAAATAGTATGGATAATATTTTTATTGAAAGTCGCATTGTATAACAAAATCATTATACTAATAATGCTTTCATTAGGTTACATTGAATAGCTGGTTCAATGCAAAACTAACAAAATGTTTGAAAAGTAATAAAGTGATGACAAATTTAGTGCCAGTGTATTTACTTGGAAAAATAAACCCCGGTAGAAACCGGGGTTGAAATATTACTTTCCTTGATAATCTTCCCTAAGCACCCTAAACTCAGTTCTTCGGTTGATTTGATGAACTGTTTCTTTTTGATCCTCACTGGTTAAGGAGTCGATAAATTTCTTATCAAGAACAGTTCCTGGTGTTAGGAATGGGTATTGAGCAGCAAGGTTATTGTCAACAACCTTTGGTTGGGTTTGGGCGTAGCCTTTGGCTTTCAACCTATCGGTAGCTATGCCGTTTTCAATTAAATAGTTTACTACTGCCTGGGCACGCTTTTGCGATAGCTCATAGTTATACTCCTGGGATCCCCTACTGTCGGTATGCGATGCTAGCTCTATGGTTATGTTGGGGTTGTCGTTCAGTATCTGGATAAGGTTATCAAGCGCTTCTTTTGACTCGGGACGAAGTTCCCACTTGTCGTAATCGTAGAAAATGTTGGGTATTTCAATTGGTTTAGCGGTTGAGGTTAAGGCTATTGAAACGTTAAAATCCTGGCTCTTGGTTAACCCTTTAGTGGTTTCCTTCGCCTTATTGTTCAGGTATCCCTTCTTTGAAGCTACAATTACGTAATCGGTGTTGGGGACAAGGTTAAACCTGAATGAACCATCGCTCTGGGTCTGCATGGTTGCAATAGTGCCATCGCTGCCAACCAGTTTAACGGTAGCATCGGTGATTGTAGTTCTTGTTTTTTCATCAATTACCTTGCCTATCATGTTAAAGTTTATAGGCGGGAGGTAGAACATGTAGATATCGTCGGCTCCACGGCCACCATTACGCCGTGAGGAGAAGAAGCCAGCTTCGCGTTCCTTTTCGAAAATAATGCCGAAGTCATCGGCGGTTGAGTTTACCGGGTAGCGCATGTTCTCAATAACCCATTGGCCTTCATCGTTTTTCTTAGCTTTAAATATGTCGAGGCCGCCCATGCCGGGATGTCCATCGGAAGAGAAGTAAAGGGTGCCATCAGGATGAATGTATGGAAACATCTCATTTCCGGGAGTGTTGATTTGTGGGCCAAGGTTAATAGGCGCGCTCCACTCTTCGGAACCCGCATCGCGGGTAATTTTCCAAATATCGAGCCCCCCGTTTCCTCCGGGAATGTTACTTACAAAGTAAAGTTCAGTTCCATCGGCCGAAATGGCTGGATGGGCAACAATCATACTATCGGCAGCCAACTCCAACTCTTTAGGGGTAAGCCAACCTTGGTCGCTTTGCTTGGCATACAGTATCTGGCATCCAAGCTTGTTGCGCTTGCTAACCTTACAACGTGTAAAGAACATGTTGTTGCCATCGGGAGTTAATGAGGGGGTACCCTCGTCGAATTGCGAGTTTATGGTTTCATCCAGAGGTTTTGGGGCACTCCAAACCCCTTTATTGTCGAGTTCAGTGATAAAAATGTCGGAAAAATTCTCACCGGTAACGGCGCTTGTCTTGTTTCCGACAGTACCGTTGCGGGAACTGGTAAAGTATAGAATATTGTAGTCGGTTGAAGCGTATGCGGGTGAAAAATCGCTAAACTTTGAGTTAATGGCACGCATGTTGGTTATTTCATAACCAGCCGGGGTGGCAATCCACTGCTTGGCAAGTTCGCACGATTGTATTCCGACTTCGGCAAGGGGATCGTTAGGGACAAGAACTTTGTACTTTTGGTACTGTTCAATGGCAAGGTCGTACTTCTCATTCATTTTCAGCATTTCAGCGTAGTAGTAGTAAACCTTAGGGTTTGGACATTCCCTTCGAATGGCTTTTTCGTACCACTGCTCGGCCTGGCGGGGTTCTCCTATTTGTCTAAAACAGTTCCCAATTTTAAAAAGGTAGAGGGAAAGTTCCTTTTTATCTTTAATCTTGTCGATATCGTCGCGGTAAAGGGCAATCGCATCAAAGTATGCACCGGCATTGTATAGCGCATCGGCTTTCTCTAACTTTTTAGTGGGTTGAGCCGAAATGTTTCCTGAGGTTAGGTAAACTAATCCCAATGCAATAAGAAGTAGTCGCTTCATTGTGCTTTAAAGGTTTTTGTCACAAAATTATGGTAAATATAAGTAAATGCCAATTAAGTAGTAACGCAAGGGCTATTTTTTTATTATAACTTATTCACAATGGTTTTTCGGCTTAGTATGGTAGATGTTTACTTTACTCGCCCATTTAAAAGGATGATCGTATTTAATGGTGATTATGGCTAGCATCCAAAAACAACAATCAGTCAATCTCAATAGTATCAAAACTACTTGTGCAATTAAGTACGCCCCGCTTTACAGGGCGGGGCGTATGGAAAATCAAAAAATGTTTTAGCCGTTGAATGCTATTACCGAATGAATAGCATCTCCCTATACTTGGGCAAAGGCCACATCTCATCGTCAACAATCATTTCCAACTTGTCGATATGCGTGCGAATGCTTTCAATATAGGGTTTAACGTTTTTCCCGTACAAGTGGGCTTTTTCAACAATATCTTCAACCTGGTTGGCTTCCTTTCGGCGTTCAATCATCTCGTTAACCTGATGGCTTATGGCATGTATATGCTCGGAAATTTCCAGGATTAAAGCATGCTGATGATCGGCCAGTTTTTCCCATTCTTTTGGGAAAAGCTCCTTTAATCCCTTAACGTTGCTAATTAAGGTGTTTTGGTATGCAATGGCTGTGGGGATAATATGGTTGATAGCTAAATCGCCAAGCACGCGGGCTTCAATTTGTACCTTTTTTACAAAGATCTCGTTCCTTATTTCGTACCGTGCTTCCAGCTCGCGTTTTGTTAGTATTCCGTTACCGGTGAGAAGTTTTACAGATGAGTCGAGCAGGAAGGTCTTGAATGCCTCCAGTGGGTTGCTGATGTTAGGGAGCCCTCTGCGTGCTGCCTCGTCAACCCATTCCTGGCTGTACCCGTTGCCCTCAAAGCGTATCTTTTTTGACTCAATAATCACCTTGCGCAGGCACTGGATTATGGCTTCGTCCTTTTTAATTCCTTTGGCAATTACCTTATCAACCTCATCTTTGAACTTCATGAGCTGATTGGCCACGGCTGTGTTAAGCACAATCATTGGAGATGCGCAACTGCCCGAGGAGCCTACAGCGCGAAATTCGAATCGGTTTCCGGTAAAGGCAAATGGCGATGTACGGTTGCGGTCGGTATTGTCTAAAAGGATCTCCGGGATTTTACCAATGATTTCCAGTTTGAGTTCGGTCTTTTCGTCGGGAGTCATTTTTTGGTCTGTCACCTTTTGCTCTAGTTCATCGAGTACGGAACTTAGGGTTTTGCCGATGAAGACTGACATGATGGCTGGCGGTGCCTCGTGCGCACCAAGTCGGTGCGAGTTTGGTTCCGATGCTATACTGCCCAAAAGTAATGCGGAGTGGTCATGTACGGCTTTGATGGTATTGATTAGGAAGGTCAGGAATTGTAGGTTGTTCTTTGGTGTTTTGCCCGGTGAAAGCAGGTTAGTCCCAGTGTCGGTCATCATTGACCAGTTGTTATGCTTGCCCGAACCATTTATCCCCTTGAAGGGTTTCTCGTGAAATAGAACACGGAAGCCGTGCTGACGAGCAATGCGATCCATCAGCGACATGATAAGCTGGTTGTGATCAACAGCAAGGTTGGCCTCCTCAAAAATGGGTGCGCACTCAAACTGGTTTGGTGCCACCTCGTTATGGCGGGTTTTAATAGGTATGCCAAGCTTAAGAGCTTCAACCTCAAAATGACGCATAAAGGCGGAAACCCTTGCAGGAATTGAACCAAAGTAATGGTCCTCAAGTTGTTGATCCTTGGCCGCAGCGTGTCCCATAAGCGTTCTGCCACACAATGCAAGATCGGGCCGGGCGTTATAAAGCGATTCATCAATCAGAAAATACTCCTGCTCCCAGCCAAGCGTGGCATAAACTTTACGGGCATCCTTATCAAAGTACTCCAGCACCGAAAGGGCTGCCTTATCGAGAAGTGCAAGTGATTTGAGCAATGGCGTTTTAAAGTCGAGCGCCTCCCCGGTATACGAAACAAACACAGTGGGAATACATAACGTATTCTCTAGTATAAAGGCTGGCGAGGTTGGATCCCACGCGGTGTATCCACGGGCCTCAAAAGTATTACGGATGCCCCCGCTTGGAAAACTTGAAGCATCGGGTTCTTGCTGAACAAGCATATCGCCTTTAAAAACCTCAATGGGTTGACCTTTGATATCAATTGAGAGGAATGCGTCATGCTTTTCGGCGGTGGAACCGTTTAGCGGATGGAACCAGTGTGTGTAGTGAGTAGCCCCACGCTCAATAGCCCAGGCCTTCATGGCCGAGGCAACCTGGCCGGCAATCTTACGGTCAATCTTTTTACCCTCATCAATGGAGGTGATAATACTATCATAAGCTTCTTCCGATAGGTACTTCTTCATTTTAGGCCTATCGAATACATTGATAGCAAAGATATCGACAAGCGATTCCGCTGTGCCCTCGCCGTTCATGTCAACCGGGATGCGATTAGTTGCTTCACCGAATGCTCTAAATCTTAGTTTTGGCATAGTATGATATGTTTTTCAAGGGCAAAGATAAGAAAAAAATCAAAATAAATAGTTTTGGTATATAAAAAAAAAGGGGTATGTATGTAAAAAAAATAAATAATATTCAATATATATAAAAACAAATAGGGGGTGTGGTGTAAAAAAATAAGTATTTTGTTAAATGGTTGTAGGTTTAAAATTCTTATCAGGTATCGTCCCTTGTTTTGATGTCAGCTTTGTATTTGTTTCTTGGTAGTGGGTTGCTTGCCTTAGTGGTTTATTGTGAACACATTTATCCATTATGTATTACCTTGGGTTGGTTTTTGAACAAAGTGTTGCCGTTTTGCGTTGGTTTTTGTAAATTGCAAACATGGAAAGCGATAACAGAAAATATTCCAACGACGAAATCACTGTATTCTGGCGACCAGGGGAGTGTGTTCATGCCTCCATTTGCTACACTAAGCTGCTCTCAGTGTTTAACCCCCGTAAGCGCCCCTGGGTTAACATGAACGGTGCAAGCACAGAGCGAATTATTGAAATTGTGAATGAGTGCCCAACAAACGCACTTACCTTTATGTGGAACGATCCTGAAAAAAATAAGCAAGAGCGTTCGCACAAATGTGTTCGGGAATTTACTCCCGAGGAGGTTGAGGCGTTTGAGGTTACGCCGGTAAAGATTCAGGTAATGCCCAATGGCCCATTGTTGGTTTCAGGCGATTTTCAAATTATTGATGCCGATGGCAAGGAGGTTAAGTCAATGAAAATGGTTTCCATTTGCCGCTGCGGTCATTCAAACAGCCAGCCATTTTGCGATGGCACACATTTCAAAAAAGGATTCCGTGATAGAGAGTAGCAAAATGAACCAGCCAAAAAAAATTGCAGCAAAGCTGCATCTAAGCAAAGGAGGCCCAATTAGGGTTGAGGGGCGCTTCTTTATTGTTAACCTCGATGGCGAAAGTCTTATACCCGATAACTCCAAGGAGGTTTTCCTATGCACCTGTGGGGCATCGCGCAATAAACCCTTTTGCGATGGTAGCCACAAGGGAGGAAAGTCCAATGGGTAGGGTTATTTTGTGCCTAGGATATCTGCCCGTATGGCAATAAGCTAGAATAATCAAAATAATTATCATTTAACTTAATTAGCCAGTTGTGCCTGAACACTTTTGCTATCTTTGCATGGCATAAGTTTTAACGGGCACTAACTTGGAATTACATAAAGCAAGAAAAGCGAAAAGCCCTGTGTTAAGGGCTTTGTTTGTGATATTCGGTATAGTATCGTTTGGGTTGGGAGTGTTGGGCATCTTTTTACCATTACTACCCACAACACCCTTTATGCTGCTTAGCGCATTTCTGTTCATTCGGAGCTCGGGGAGGCTTTACCGGTGGTTAATAAACCATCGGCTTTTCGGAAAATACATACACGATTACATTGAACGCCGGTCAATTCCCCGACGAGTGAAATGGTATACTTTAGGATTGCTCTGGGCATCTATACTTACAAGTGTTGCAACACTTGATGTTGGCAACGTTATCCGGTTAATACTACTGTTAATTGCGGTTGGTGTTACCGCCCATGTGGTAAAGTTACGAAACAGCTAGCCTTCGCTACTCCCTGCTACGATTAAGGGCATCGTAGATGACCAGTGTGAAGAATTGGCGCATGTTCCCACCCATGGCCTTAACCTGCTGGGGGATAATACTTGCCTCGCTCATGCCGGGCACGGTATTTATCTCAAGGAAATAGATTTTGTCATTATTAACAATATAATCCACACGAACCACACCGTGGCATTGCAATCGATCGTATATCTTTGATGTGAATTGTTGTATGGCACTGGTTAACGATTCTGGGATTGGGGCAGGGGTAATCTCCTTCGACTTGTTTCGGTATTTTGCCTCGTAATCGAAAAACTCGGTTTCAGGGACTATCTCGGTTACGGGCATAATCATTTCTCCATTCTGGTATTTGAAAACACCGCAGGTGAATTCTCGGCCGGGTATGAACTCCTCCAGTATAATGGTTTTATCTTCGGCAAATGCTTTTTCAATGGCGGGCATTAAGTCAGAGGCCTGCTTAACCTTGCTTACTCCGTAGCTGCTGCCGCTCTCATTGGGTTTGACAAAAATGGGTAATCCCAAAGTGTCCAGAATTGCTTGCGCATCTACTTTTTGACCGCGCCTGAGCAGCAATCCCTTTGCGAGGTTAACTCCTGTTTCGCGAACTAACTCCTTGCAGTAATACTTGTTAAAGGTAACGGAAGAGTTCATAACTCCTCCTGTGGTGTAGGGAATTTGAAGCATCTCAAAGTATGCCTGAAGCAGTCCGTTCTCGCCGGGAGTGCCATGTATGGCTATCAGGGCGCAGTGGAACGATAGTTTTTGTCCATCAATATCAACGGTGAAATCGTTTTTATTGACAGGTATTTGACCTTTCTGGGGGTGTTCAAGTGTCCAGGTAGTACCTTTTACGAGTATTTTGTATGCATTGAATTGTTCGGGGTCGAGCCAACCGGCAATCTGGGTGGCGCTACGCATGGATATGTTGGCCTCCGATGAGTTACCTCCAGCCATTATGGCGATGTTGAGCTTTGTGTTCATAGTGTTTTAAATTCATTGCAAAGCTGCAAGAATTTTGGCAAAAATAAAAGAGTCGCAGGCGGAAACTGCGACTCTTTTTGAAGTAATCTTTTGTTTTTATCGGGCATCGGAGAAGTAACGCATGAACTGTGCTCTCTCGTATGCCAGCGGTTTTATGCTATCGGCTTGGCGTAGCTTGCCAGTAATGGAATTAATGGATTCAAAATCATTGGCATCTAGCCATTTACTGGTTTCCTCAATCCATGGTTCAAGTATCTCGGGGCCCGATTTGTACATAGCCGAAGCCACCTGAACCGCATTGGCCCCCAAGAGGATATTCTTGACCGCTGTTTGCCAGTCGTGTATGCCGGTTGAGGCTGCCAGGTTGCATGCAACTCGCCCTGAAAGAATGGAAAGCCATCGGCGAACCTCTGCATTTTCATCGGGATGGCTGAGTATGCTGCCTGAGGTAACCTTAAGGGTGTTCAAGTCTACATCGGGCTGGTAAAACCGGTTGAAAAGGACAAGTGCCTTAATTCCGGTCCGGGATAGTTCCACGGCAAAGTTTGCCATGCCTGAAAAGTAGTGATGTATTTTCATGGCAACGGGAACCGATAGTGTTTGTGCTACCTTGCGGGCAACATCGATGTAAATTTTCTCAATCTCATCGCCTTTCATCTTAACATCCGAAGGCATTATAAACATGTTGAGTTCAATGGCATCGGCACCGGCGGCTTGAATATCGCCTGCAAAGTCAATCCAGCTATCGGCGCTACTACAGTTGATGCTTGCAATTACCGGTATACTTAGCTTTTGCTTCATGCCATCAATTAGTTCAACATAGTTGCTAAGGGCATGCTTGCGGGTGTAGTATGCAATGTAGTCCTCGGCTTCGCTGTAGGAGTTGAACATGTTGTTCATGCGTTGGGCATCAACATCCATCATGATTTGCTCTTCAAAGAGCGATTTAACCACAATGGCGGCAAATCCATGTTTCTGGAGCAGGGCTGCTTTTTCAACCGAGTCGGTAAGTCCAGAGCTCGATGCAATGTATGGGTTCTTCAGCTTGAAGCCCATGTATGTGGTTGATAGGTCTGCCATATCGTTTTAAGTTTAAGTTGATTGACTTCTTTTACTTTTTGCCACCCAGGAACCTATCGATTCCAATGGCTGCTTTATGGCCGTTTGCAATACCATGTATAACATCGGGGCCCTGAATGATATCGCCACCCACAAAGAGCCATTCGACGCTTGACTGGAAGTAGTCATTAACTACTATTCGTCCGCGGCTGTCGAGTTTAAGATTATCCTTGATGCTCTCGGGTAGGTAGCTTAAATCCATTCCCTGTCCAATGGACTCAACCACCATTTCGCCGGCAAAGAAATCGGTTTGGGTGTCATCAAACTTGGGGTTGAAACGGCGATTCTCATCGAACACTGAAACGCACTTAACTACGTGTAAGCCTTTTATTTTGTTGTTTTCAATTTCGATTTTAACGGGTCCCCATCCGGGAATGATTGTGGCACCTTCCTCGCGGGCCTCAACAACTTCCTCGCGGTCAGCTGGCATCTCATTTTCCGATTCCAGCGAGGTGGTTATGATATTCACCTTGCCATACCTCTGGTTCTGGATTCGGGCAAGTGTTCGGGTGATATCCATGGCTACGTTACCGCCACCAATAACCACAATACTCGGGGCAGCAGGAATTTCCTTGCCCATGGTTACATCGCGGAGCAGGTCAACAGCCTGGTAAACATGGGGATGGTCAGTACCGGGAATGCGGGTGCTACGACCAAGGTGTAAGCCTGTTCCGGTAAACACAGCGTCGAACTGGTTGTGCAGTTCCTCCAGAGTGATATCCTTACCCACGGTAGTATTGCACCGGATTTCAACGCCCAGCGATTTGATATAATCAATGTCCTTGTCAAGGGCATCGTAGGGTAGACGGTACTCAGGAATTCCATAGCGCATCATTCCGCCGGGAAACGGTAATTTCTCGAAAATGGTGCACTCGTAGCCCATTAGGGCAAGGTAATGGGCAGCCGATAGGCCAGCAGGTCCAGCTCCAATAATGGCTATCCGCTTACCATTCTTGCTGATGTTCTCGGTTTCCAGAATTTGTTTGTAATTCTCCGCGGGTTGCTGGTCGGCAATGTAGCGTTTAAGCCAGCGTATGGAGAGCGGGTCGCCCTGATGCCCCACGGAGCAAACAGTTTCGCACTTATGTGTACAAATGCGGCCGCAAATCTCTGGCAGCGGGTTGGTGTCGTAGAGTATGCGTAACCCTTCGTTCAGGTCGTCGTTTCGTATTGCTTTAATGTATTCTGGAATTCCCATATGTGCCGGGCAGGTTGCAACGCAAATTCCACATTCTACGCAGCGGTCAGCTTCCTTTATGGCCTGTTCCCTGGAATAGCCGCGAACAATTTCAATGAACGACTTGTCGCGTTCCTCGGGTTTAAGCTCGGGCATGTGAACGCGCTCCTTGCTGTAGAGCTCGTAGTTTGGCCCAGGTTTCTTGTAGCCATTGGGTTCGTCGTCCCATTCTTTTTTGTCGACTCCGGGAATAAACCGGAATACATCTGGGTCTGAGTCGACCCACTTGAAGTGATTCGACATGGACAGTGAGCCTGTGGTGCAAACATCAACGCAAAGGGCGCACCAGCAACAGCGACCATAGTCGATACGGGGTCTTAACCCGCTATCACCATTTTTTGTCTCAATGCCCTCAACCGGAACCATATCGATTGCTGCATTCTGGCATATTGACTCGCATGTTCCGCACCCTATGCAGGTATCAACATCGTTCTTGTGGAAACCCCGGTATCTGGGTGCAGCCTCTCTCTTGAGGGGTTCCTTAATGGTTACAGGCTCTTTAACCACATTTTTCCATGCGGTAAAGGGGCTTATGATATCTTTTATTCGTGCCATACTTTACTTACATTTCAATAAATTACCTTTCAATTTCAGGTGGATAGGTGTGCAACGAGGTCATAAGGCCAGCCACATCGGCAAGGTTGGTATTGATTATCATTTTTTCAAGCAATGCAACGGCATGGGTGTAGCTTGGACCGCGAACATTAATACGGCGGGGGTACTCGCTGCCATCGGAAACAATGTAGTAGGCAAACTCGCCGCGTGTACATTCGGAACGGATAAAGGTTTCGCCTGCTGGTATTTGCCAGTGAAGCACATTGGGAGTGGATGCCTTAAAATCGCCACCTTTTGGCATTTTGGCCAGGATTTGGCGGATGAGGTCAACCGAAAGAAGCAGGTCGCGACGGCGGACATCGGCTCGGGTATAGATATCGGAATCCTTCCCCACAACGGGTTCAAAGTCGAGCTCGGGGTATTTCAGGTAAGGGTACTTTTTACGAACATCATCGGGGATGCCGGCCGCACGTGCGTTAGGGCCGGTAATGCCAAACTGGTAAATCCATTTAGGGTCGATATATCCCATACCAACAGTGCGTTTCTTGAAAACTGCATTGTTGAACATCACCCTGTCAATATCAACCATAAACTCCTCGATTGTTTTGAGGGTTTCTTCCATGCGTGCTTCAAATCCATCGGGCAAAAGTCCTCGAACTCCTCCGGGTATGATATACATGTGATATATACGTCCACCGGTAAGTTCCTCAAAGCGGTCGAGAACCAGGTCACGGCAGTAGTTGCTCCATTGTCCAATTATTCCCATTCCCAGCGAGCCAGCTTGTCCGCCTATCCACATCAGGTAGCTTTGCAGGCGTGCCATTTCCAATGTAAGAGTTCTAAGCCATTGGGCTGTTTCAGGAATCTCAATCCCAGCCAACTCCTCAACCCCAGCAGCAAAACAGTACTCGTTGAAGTCGGGTTCAGGAACGGTAATTCGGCAAACAATGGGGAAGCACTGAATCCATTTGCGGCGCTCCATCAGCTTCTCAAAACCGCGGTGTAGGTATCCTACGTGGGTTTCGCAATCCATAATCTCGTCGCCCAGAAGGGTTAACTCAAGCGACATGTTCCCTGTTATGCCCGGGTGTTGTGGGCCATGCCATAGCTTCACATACTTATGTGAGCTAAGGTCAATATCTACCTTGCCCTCGCTGTTAAGCGGTGGGTAAAGGCTTCTATCCTCGTTTATCTTGAACAGTTTGCTAAATTTCATCGGGGTAAAGTTTTTTCTTCATATACTCCTTTGGATCATGAGTTTCCCTTCCCGGACGAGGGAAGTAGGTTTCCTCGGCGTACTTCTTGGTATCAAAGTCGCGGCGGTAGGGTGGGATGTTGTCCCAACCCTCCAGTATAAAGGGCTTATCAACCCTTGGGCTACCGGGAAAGTCAATGCCAAACATTTCGCGGAGCTCACGCTGGTAGGTTGCAGCTTGTTCCCAAAGGTGATGAATGGTTTCCATCGTGGGATTATCCCTAGGAATAAAAGTTTTAACCATTACATCAATCCTTTTGTTTGGATTGTTAAGGATGTAGGTGAGCTGGAATTGATTTTTTTCAATCCAATCCACGGCAGTAAGCTGAACCAGATGAAGGTAGCCTTCAACCTCCTTGAGGTGAGTAACCAGTGTTACCAGTTGTTCCTTTGGAATGCTCATGTGGTAGAGCCCTTGACGCTGTGTCCACACTTCGGCATTAGGGAAAACGGTTTTTATGTTATCAAGTAGTGTGTTCATGGTCGTAACTTTTACCAGTTATAATCGGGCATATCCCAATCCTTAATTATCTTTTTCTGATTTGCCTTATACCAGTCAAAGTTTTTGGCATAAAGGTTAGCCCCTTCACCCTTGCCCTGGCGAATAAGCTCTTTCAGCTTCTCAAACCCAGCCAGAATAGCTTCGGGGCGTGGCATGCAGCCTGCAATATAAACATCAACCGGTAAGTAATGGTCGAGTCTTTTGATGGTATTGTAGCTGTCCCAATACATTCCGCCGTTTATTGTGCAACTACCTAGAGCAATAACAAACTTTGGATTTTGCATCTGCTCGTAGCTGCGGATAACCCTTTTCAGGGTTTTAACGGAAAGATATCCTGATATAATGAATACCGACGATTGACGGGGTGTGGGGCGCCACTGTATGCCAAAACGGTACGCATCGAACCGTGGGGTCATGAGCGGACGCATCTCAATGGCACCGCAACCGGTACCAAAGCCTAACACCCATAACGATTCCGAGCGGGCCCAGTTCAAAAATTTTTCAAATATGGGAAGTACCGGTTCGTGAACTTTTGGACGAGCGTCGCAAAAGTAGTCCTGAAGCGGATTTATCTCTATTGGTTCCCCATCGGGCGACATTACTGTCCTTTTCTCTAAATCACTTTTACTCATGGTTATAGTGATATTACTTATTTCATAATCAGATTAAAAGAATGGCTATAATTCCAAAAAGTAGTGGAACGCCTAAGAACCAGCGAACGCTTTGGTCAACCCTGAAGCGGGGAAAGGCAACCCCAACAAAAATTGACCATAGGTATATGAAAAAGGTTTTAATGAATAGCTCGGGCCAACTGGTTGCACCTCCATACAGTAAGTTCATGAATAGGATTAGTTTTGCCACAGGGAAAATAGCTCGGTTAAGCTGCAGCACACCTAGAAATCCAGAATGGTACTCTGTGGGTGGGCCAATAGGAATTTCCTGTGGCGCTAAAACAACATCAAAGGGAGCACGTCCCATGGAACCTAAAAAGGTGAGCATTAGAGCGGCACCGGCAAAGGGATTAGTAAAAATGGTCCAGTTCAATATACCGCCTTGTTGCGCTGCAACAATATCGCTAATATTGAGGGTATGGTACTGCATGGCTATTGATATTACTCCCAGGGTAAGAGGTAGCTCAAGTGCAGTAACCTGCGAAAGACCTCTGGAAACCCCAATTGCCGAATATGGATGTCCACCTTCACCTGCCCCTAAGGCCATACCCAATACACCAAAGAATTGAAAGAAAAGAACAAGGGTAAGGTCCCCAGCAAACGATAGATTATCAAACATAGGGGAACCATATATTACAGGAAGGAAAAAAAGAAGTCCAATTCCTCCGGTAAGTCTAAAAACTGGGCCTAAGTAGTACATTACACCATGTGTAATTTTGCTCCTTTTGGCATGATTCTTTATTAAGTCGAGGTATGGTTGATACCATCTTATACCATAACGTCTCCCAACTCTTGCTGCTATTTTGGGCATAATGCCCTGAAGAATTAGCCCGTAATTTAAAACTATAAAAAGGGTTAGCAGCAAGTATAGTATTTGTTTAATTCCAAATTCCATTTAGAATCCTCCGTTAATTAAGATGTAAACTATTACAGTAAACCCTAGGATGTGAACTAGGTAAGTTTGTCCATTACCATTGTAGATGCTCCTGATTTTATCGGCTATAGCATGTGCGCCTTCGCCAACAGCATCCCAAAAGTTGGTTATACCCGGAGCTACTAGGAATCCAACGGCCTTTTTATAGGGTGCGTAAAAGTTATATGCAAAATGGGTGGTTTCAGGGCGGAATGGACGTTCAGCAGAATATACAATATTGAACTGCTTTACCTTTTGGGCTTTCCGGTTTATGATGTACAGCCATGCAAAGACGGCACCAAAGATAAGCACCACTATGGCTAGTATAAGTTTACCATTCCAATACCCAAATGGTCCAATAGCTAATTGCCCATGCCAAACCAATGCACCTTCAGGGAAGTAGTTTAACAGAATTTGCCCAATTGGTTTTAGCATTGAGTTTGGTAGCGCTGAAAGAACCAATAGTACTGTAATTATTATATATTGAGGAACAAGCATCCAAAAAGGAGCTTCCTTGACGTTTCGGAGTTCATCCTTGGGTTGCCCCAAAAAGATAGTGTGAATAAGCCTAAAACAATACAGGAACGAGATTACCCCTGCAAAAAAAGCAATTCCGGCCTGAAAGTACCATCCGTTTTGCATGATGGCGTTGAACATTAACCATTTACCGCCAAAACCTGTTAAGGGTGGCAATCCTGCAATTACTATGATACCAATCAGTACCGATACAAACGAAAAAGGCATTTGCTTGATCAAACCACCCATCTGATACATATACTTGGTTTTGGTTCGCATTACTACACCTCCAATTGCTAAGAATAGTAAGGATTTGAACATGAAGTGTGTGACCACAATTGAAAGGGATGCTAACCAACCAAGGTGCGACATCATGGTTAAACCAAAAAGTGCATATCCCAATACGCCTATGCTTGAATATGCTAATAGCCTTTTAGCGTCTTCCTGGAATGCCGCCATCATATTACCCATAAGAGCGGTAAGAACACCTACCCAGCTTAGCGCATAAAGGACATCGATGCCAAATAGTTTTTGTGGTCCCATGCTTAGGAATAGCATTACCAATCCTAACACTCCAGCTTTCAGGAGAATTGCCGAAACCATTGGCGATACATCGGCCTCGGCCTCGGCGTGCGCGCCTGGTAGCCAAATATGAAGGCCTATTGACGCAAGTTTGGTCATGAAACCTATTGCCATTAGGGTAAATGCAATAGGAGCATAGTAATGTATGTCCTTTAATATTTCAAGCCCCATACCAGTATGGCCTAGCTGTGCAATGCTAAAACCAGCCAGGATTAAGTAGGCTCCCCCAACCGAGAAAAGGATGTAGCTTAATGCATGCTCCATCGATTTTTTACCCCTGATAATCAAGAAGTAAGAGCCTGCAGTCATTAACTCCCAGGCAAAGAAGAATTCCAGTGTGGTTTTAGCCTCGAGTAGCCCTATTAATCCAGCAAACATCATCATTACAAGCGGGTAAAATCCAGTACGTTTACCCTTAAAAGTGTATCCGGCCAGGAGAGTAATTATACCGCCAACTACAAAAATGATAAAGAAGATACTGGTTAACCCATGGAATGTATCCTGATGTGAAAAGTAGTACAACGCCATTGCTCCAATGGCTAAGGTGTTTTTGATGTAAACAGGTAAAAAGTCAACTATGTAAAGGAATGCAATGAATGCGGTAGCCATATATATAAAGGTAGATTTGTAACCTGCAATCTCTCCAAAATAAAATCCTAAAGCGTATGTCAACCCAGCAAATAATGCAGTAGGTATAAACTGATGTAGTTTGATTTTAGGGTAATTCTGTTCTACCTCGTCCCATTTGATTGCATAACCCAACCACCGGAACAGGTAAACCCCTTCAAAGAGCGACCCAAGCAGAATTATTGCTAGTAACCAGAAATGGTGGTTACTTGCCAGTTGCATTACCAGTTGCCATTTCCCAAAAAACGATGGGAATGGAGGGAATCCAACCAGAGTAAAAATAAAAGTTCCCATCAGGAAAAGGTAGATTCGATGGCCTCTAATTGCACCCCAATCCTTTAACTTATCCGCATTTACAATGCCTGCAAGCCAAAACAAACCAGCTTTAGCCAGGTAATGCGAGAGGAGGATGGCCAATGCAATGAACTTTGTATTCTCACCAAGGTAAGGTTTTAACCCTATTATGGTCATAATTAAACCAATTTGCCCTACCGATGAGTAGCCCAAAAGCCGCCTGGTGTTTTCCTGCTTAATCCCAAGCAGGTTCGATGCCATAAAGGTTATGGCTCCAATTATGCTTAGGGTATTGAAAAGGGTAAAATTTCCAAACACCATCAGCTTGTCCAGAACAAAAATTCCTGCAGTGGCCGATGCCGCTGATATTAAAGCTCCAATTCCTGGATGTGCACCTTCATACACATCTAGCGCCCATCCATTGGCTGGGAAGGGTTTTAGCTCCAAAACAATGGATAGTAGGACTAGAAAAATTGCTACATATCCACCTTTAACGTATAAAAGCGACGCCTGGCTTATAAAGTCGATATTCAGTGTGCCACCAAAGTAGTAAATGAAAACTGTTCCGAGTAGTAGCAGTCCTGAGATTAAGCCGGTGGCAATAACATACTTAAAACCTGCCGGAATCGATTTACGGTCAGGGTTAAGTATTACCAAACCCGCAATGGCAATGCTCTGTATCTCCATAAAAACAAATAGGTTGAAGAGGTCGCGAGTCATTACCATTACATTTAGGCCTAATACTAGTACTAGAAACACAATCATCATGTTTTTGCCAGCCTGCAATAGCTCTTTAGCCAGGTAGATTGCGCCAAGTAATCCAACTGTATTAATAAGAAGCGTAAATATCGATTCGGCTAAGCCCATTTGCAGGTTAATGGCAAAGGGTGGTTTAAATCCCCCGGTAAAAATCTGAACAGATTCTGTTGCATTGCCCCAGAAATGGCTTAACCAACCTGCCGATATGGCAATCATGGCTGCCAGGGCGGTGTAAACAACCCCAAGGGCTAACTTCTCCCTTTTCCCTAAAAATCCAAGCGCAAAAGCTACTCCCAGCGCTATGGAAACTATATGTATTGGGTTTACCATTTCAAATCGGTGTATGAGTTAATATCAAGTGATTTTTTCTCCCTATACATTCGCAAAACATATGCAAGCATTAGGGCTGTAACGCCCAGTCCAATTACAATTGATGTGAGAACAAGCGCTTGTGGCACAGGGTCTGCTACTTTGCTTGCAGCTTGCGACACATCTACAGCCTTATCGATAATTGGTGCGGTGCTGTTTTTAATATAAGCCATGCTAACAATCACTATGTTAAGGCCAGTATCGAACAGGCTGAAACCAATCACAATCTTTATCAGGTTTTTCTGGGTAATCATACCCCATAAGCCAACTACTATCAGCATAAAGCCTATAAGCATGGCAAGAAACTCAAGTGTAAGGTATTGCGCCATAGCTAAATCTCGTTTTGGTTTTCCTTAAGTGAATCGAGTATGCCAGTTAGCTCAGAGCCAACCTTAATGCCAATGAAAACATATATTATTGGAATGGCGCCTGCGCTTAAAAGGCTTCCGAGTTTGCCCAGTGGTAAAAAAGCGTTGTTTAGGAAACCGCTAGCCAGAATAAGGCCCAGTATTCCCATTGCAACAAATCCAACCCCTGATACCGATTCAAGAACCGATATCAGCTTGTGGTTAAACCTTGAGGTGGGTTGGGCAAGTATTATCATCATAACACCTGTGGCAATAACAGCGCCACCTTGAAAACCTCCGCCAGGGGTAAGGTGCCCATTAACAAAAATGTAAACACCCAGCATGAAAATGGTTGGCACAAGCAGGGTGGACGCTGTTTCCAGAATCTCGCTTGTTTTCCTTAGCTTGTTGGGCCTACCATTATCGGCATTCATTACTTTTAGAAAGAAGCCCACAATTGCCGCAGCAATGAACAAAATGGTGACCTCGCCTAGGGTGTCGAATCCACGATAGGTAACTACCACGGCAGTTACCAGGTTGGCTGCACCCACTTCGGCAGGCCCGTTTTCTGCGTAGTAACGCGCCAGCGGATTAAGCTCATTGCTCCCGGTAAAGTTGATTAGTAAACTGCTGATTACAGCAACAAACCCAACCAGTAGTAGCAGTAGTATTCCTTTCTTAATCATTGGAGTGTCGGATTTTGTTTAAAACGTAAAAAAAAATAATCGTGGAAAGTCCACTACCTATCGATGCTTCGGTTAGTGCTACATCGGGTGCAGCAAGTAAAAGGTACAGTACCGATGCAAAAAGCCCAACTGCCCCAGTGGCAATAATGGCCACCTTTGTGTTCTTGTGGTAGATGGCAGTTACTGCCAGCACAAGGATAACTACTCCTAGAAATATTGCAAGAATTAAACTCATAGCTATTCCTCCTTAGGTTTGTTTTCGCTTTCCACCAAGAGGTCGGCAACCGTTTTATCGGTCATTTTTGTACCCCTAAAGTGTGCTGCGCGCGAAATCACGTTCGATGAAACCGGGTTGGTGATAAGCACAAAGAACATAATGACTAGCAGTTTCCAAATCCAGGCAGGATTTACTATGGCTAGCCCAATTAGGCTAAGAATGGTTCCCAGGGTCGACGCCTTGGTACCAGCCTGAATGCGGTTGAACAGGTCAGGCATGCGAACTATGCCAAGGCCACCTAAAAATATGAAGATGGAACCCACAAGGGTTACCGATGCTCCTATAAGTTCACGTATTTCCATCACAACCCCCTTTCGATATACCTACCTATTACTACTACGCTCAGGAAGCTGAGTAAGCCGTAAACCAGAGCCACATCCAGATAGATAATTCTACCGGCAAAGTGGGAGATTAGAGCAATTACCGATATTGAGGCCACGGTCATCACATCAAAAGCAATGGTTCGGTCGGTGACATCGGGACCCTTTATGAATCGGAGCAATGCCAGCAGGATGCCCAAGGCCATGAGCACACCTGCCATAATTAGAATGGTGTTAACCATAAATCACCTCCAGCAACTTTTCGAATTTTCCCAGAATTTTCCGGCTTGCCTCTTCGGTATCAAGCGTTTTTACATCAATCCAGTGGATGTACAGCTCATCATCCTTCATGTCAATGGTAAGTGTACCTGGAGTCAGGGTGATAGAGTTTGCCAGAATCATCCGCCCTATGGGCGATTTAAGCCGTGTTTTAACCTTTACTATCCCTGGGTTTATGGGAAGTTTAGGGTTTAACACCCTAAGCGCCACATCGATGTTCGATTTTACTATCTCCCAGCTAAGCACAAAAAGGTAGATTAATGAGTAAACGAACACCTTAGGGGTCATGCGAAACCTCCCAAAAACGTTGCTATTCTTCCCGAAAATTAGGGCAAGAGTAACGGCAAGCGCCAAGCCCAATAGTAGACTTGTAAGCTCAAACGTACCGGTAAGCAGCAACCAAATCAGGAAAAGTAAAACAAACAGGTTTACTACATTTCTGATATTCATTGGTTTATAGTTTGTTTTGTGAATTAAAATAAACAGATATATAGATATGTAAAAGTAGACATGTTATTTGACTAACAAATAATTAAAGCAGTAACATATTAGGGTAAAAAGATTAAATTTGCAAAGGTTTTCAATTAACATATGTTGATAAAAACGATGATTTACATCACCGTTTCTTGAATTGTAATTTAATTAACAGATGGTTGAGTCTAAAAAATCATGCCTGCTTTGCAATAACAAGTCGGAATGTTTTAGGCAGCTGAGCGACTCTCAGCTTGATTTTGCTAATAGCAACAGGGCTGAAATATCGTACCGCAAGGGGGAGATGATTGCCAAGCAAGGGAACTTTTATACCCATATTCTTTACTTGCAAAGCGGGATGGTTAAGGTTTACAAGGAGTTGCCCGATGGCAGTAACCTTATTTTGAGCATATTTGGTGTGGGCAGCTTGATTGGTTTACCCTTCCTTTTCAAGAACCAGATTCTGGACTACTCCGTAGCTGCGCTTGACGATACAACCATATGCGCCATCGACAGGCATGCTTTTGAAAAGCTTATTCACGAGAATGGCGAATTTGCCGCCGAGGTGGTAAACCAGCTTAATCAGTGTACGCTTTACAACTACGACAGGCTGGTAAGCCTCACCCATAAGCAAATAAATGGCCGTTTTGCCGATACGCTCCTTTATCTCTCCAGAGTGGTTTACAAGGCTAATCCCTTTAACCTTACCCTTAGCCGTAAGGATTTGGCCGAATATACTGGGGTTTCGGTTATGAGCGTTATACGCGCCATCAAGGAATTTAAGAACGATGGAATTATTGATATAAGCGGTAATAGGGTTGAAATCCTTAACTTCAGTCAGCTGGAGCGGATAAGTAGAACCGGGTAATTCGTTTAGTTTTACAAGCCATTGATTAAAATTGAGAATATGTTAGCTGATCAGAAGGTAGATCTAAACTGCAAATGGAATTATTTCAAACCTTTACTAAATCCCTTTGCCGTATGCTCTCCATTTCTCAATTAGCGCAGACATGTCGTATGGTAGCTGCGAGTCAAAGTGCATTTTCTTGTTGGTGAGTGGGTGGGTAAACCCGAGCGTTTTGGCGTGCAGGGCATGGCGGGGGCATAGCTCAAAGCAGTTCTCCAGAAACTGCTTGTACTTTGTGGTTAGGTTGCCCTTTAGGATTTTATCACCTCCGTAAACCTCATCGCTGAAAAGTGGATGCCTGATGTACTCCATGTGGGCACGTATTTGGTGCGTACGGCCAGTTTCCAGCTTACATTCAATAAGGGTTACAAACCCAAATCGCTCAATTACCTTCCAGTGCGTTACAGCATGCTTCCCTTGCTCGCCATCGGGGAATACCTGCATTTTTTTTCGGTCACGGATACTACGACCTATATGTCCGGTAATCGTTCCACTATCGGTTTCCATATCGCCCCATACAAGCGCAATGTATAGCCTGTCAGTGCTTCGCTCAAAGAACTGCCGGGCCAGGTGATTCATGGCCATCTCGGTTTTGGCAATAACCAGCAACCCCGATGTGTTGCGGTCGATACGGTGAACCAGCCCGGGCCTTACTTCGCCGCTCTTGAAGAGCGGAACGTCGCGCAGGTGGTAAAGTAGGGCATTAACTAATGTTCCTGTGAAGTTACCATGTGCCGGATGCACAACCATTCCTGCAGGCTTGTTCACCACAAGCAAAGCCTCGTCCTCATAAACTATGTCGATGGGGATATTCTCGGGTTTGATATCGGTTTCGCGGGGTGGGTAAGCCAGAACAATGGAAATGATGTCGAGCGGCTTTACCTTGTACGACGATTTAACGGCCTTTCCGTTAACCAGTATATTGCCTGCATCGGCAGCCCCCTGAATACGGTTGCGGCTCACATTCCGTATCTTATCGGTAAGGAATTTATCGATTCGCGTTGGTGTTTGTCCCTTATCAACCTCAATACGGAAATGTTCATACAGGTCGGCCTGTTCCGCCGTTCCGTTTTCCAAATCATCGTCGGGGTCAAGCAGCCGATTTTGGTTCATTGCTTAATAATCACTTTGGAAGTAAGGGACTGTCCGTTGGCAAGGTTCACCTTTAGTAGGTACATTCCTGTTGGGATGTGTTCAACATCGATAGGTTCGTTCTGATAAACCGATTTAGACTCAATTACCTGACCGGTTATAGCAATTAGCTGGTATGAATTTACAGCAATTCCATTACCAACATCGATGTATATCCTTTCACTTGCCGGATTCGGATAAACCCTGATGTTACTGATAGTAGATATAGGTGCAGTGGTAGGATTTTGGTAAAGCTTACCAAAAATAGGTCTGATCATTATAGTTCCCTCAAACTGGGTGTTTGTCCAGTAACCGGGTAGGGTGTGGAAAATCCTCTCCCGACTATTTGTGTTGCGGTCAAATCCAACATTCAAAAACTCAATGGTACTTTGCTGCCATCCTATGTAGAAGTTGCCAACAGGTATCGAAACGGGGTCGGTACGGTAAACAGTAAAGCAGTTCAGACTATCGGTGAATAGGGGGCGGGTTGTGCTTTTCTGGTAGAGTAGTTCCCCCGGTTTGCCATTGTTGTCGGCCCAAATGGATATTTTAAAGGGCTGGTTATTGGCATCCTGGTAGCTGCGGTTAAAGTAAATCATTACGCCTACCAGGTTGTCGGCCTTGTAGCTGTAAAACTTTTGGGCAATCATGGCGTTAATGGTACCCTCGCCAAAAAGTCCATAGCCGCTTTCGGCCGAACCATCGTCGAGGGCGTAGAAGTTATAAAAGTTGAGCTGGTGAACCAGCGTGTCGTTGTACCTTAAGTGCTTGGTTGATTCATCAAAATCGGTTTGGAGAAAAGTTTTGAGCAGGAATTTGGCGGAGTCGGGCCAAGCAGAGGCGAAGGTGTAGTCGAACGGTCGGGTGTATGTGAATTCCTCATATCCATAAATGTTTTCGGCTCCTCCAGAAAAGGCGTACTCATTGCCGGTTGAAAGGTTGGTAACCGCAAAGCGGCGGGTAACGTTCCATGTGGTGGGACCAAGGTTGTTGTAAACAATAGAAAACTCGCGGGGATTCTTAATTTCAGAAGCCTCAGCATCAGCAAAATGTGTCCATGGAACCGATGTGTAGTTCTTCAGTATCGATTTTATTGGTTTGCGGAACGCAATGTCGTTGTATATGGTGTCGTCCCAGTTACGTAGCCTGTTCAGGTAAACCATATCAATATGCCAATGGTCGGAGTTGGTTTTGTAGCCGGGCACAGTGGCATTCTCCATAAGCGAAGCATACCCAATAAAGCGAAAACGGAAACCGTTTTCTAAGAAAATGGGATTATCAATGTTGATGTTAACTGTAAAGAATGTTGAGTCGAGCTTAGTGGAACTTTTCTCATCCTTATGGTTGAGCAGGTGGTTATAAAAAGCGATCTTGTTAGCGTTGAAGTCAACCGATGAAGCCCAGCCTCTAACCCAGCGGTTTTCCGATGGGCTAAATAGTTCAAGCACCAGCGAGTCATTGGGGCTAGGTTGGTAACCCAACCCTCCGGGTTGAACGCTGAACGATAGGTATATGCTATCGGTTGCAGGGTAGTTAAGGTTTATGGGGAGCGATGTAAGCGTATCGGCAGGTTGCGGGGTGGTGGTTAGGTGCTGATGTAAAACTCCCTTGCGGTTTACTGCATCGAATGTTGCCACCCCAACGGTAGGAGGGTTTATGGCATAGGTTTTATTGGATATCGCATTGCTAGGTTCCCAGAGCTCTAGGGTGGGATAGGGAGTGTTTCGGGCAAAATCGTCGAAAAATGGTAATGACAGATTCGTTTTTGTGTAATTACTTTTCTTTGTAACATCACTTATGGTACGATAGCCCGAAAGGTTAACCAGAACCTCCTGCCCGTAGCATAGGGATGATACAAATATGAATACTAGAATGGTTAATGCTTTCCGCATTGTATTGCTATTCAATAATTTCATCGGCATGCTTAGCCGGCATTGTGTTAGCCGAGTCTGCACGCTCAATCTTTGGTATACGTGCTTGGTTTAGTGTTAACCATATATCAACCCTAGTTCCAAAGCCAAGGGTTGCGTTCTCCATGTAGGCAGGGTACTGGCTATACACCCTAGCATCTAACGAGTCGTTGTGCGTAATTATTGTTTCGTCGTACCTTATTCTACCAACATTGAGCGATGCCTCAATTATTCTGCTTACTGCATCGTTAAGCTTAAGACCTATGAGTAGTGGTATTCCTGTACGTTCACCCTGCATGCCCTGACCTAAAACCAGGTCAATTTTTGAGCCCTTGGGGATGCGTGTGCCAGGTTCCGCAGTTTTGCCTTCAAAACGTTGTTCAAGAACATTGTTTAGCCCTAGGTCGGGGCGGAAGTATAGGGTGCCAACCTCAAAGCCTTCCTGCTCAAGGATAGCCTTTGCTTGTCTCAGCGTGTAGCCAACAATATTAGGGATTTCAATTTTGATAGGGTTTTTGGCATTGATAGTAACAAATACCCTTCGGTTCTTTTTAACCATGGTGCCAGGTTCGGGGTTCTGGGAAATTACGCTTCCCGGTTTCTTGTTAAATATGTAAACCGAATCGGCTATTTCAATACTCAGGTTGTTATCGGCAATCACCTCAGCTGCTTCCTCTACTGCCATACCCAAAAGTGAGGGTGTGGGTTGTTCCTGGTTATGCCTGGTGTATATCCTCAGAAAGATCATAAGTACAATAAGTACTCCAAGAATCAACCCTAATCCATTTATTATGGTGTTAACGTAGGGGATTTTGTATATCTTCAGAAGGTACTGTTTTACTTTCTCGAATGCAGTTTTGGTTGTCATAATGCAAGGTAATTAAACATGATACAAAAATAGCATAAACATGTAATAATGCTACCAATTAGCTGTATACCTTAATAATATTATATAGCGAATCGCGCTCGGCCGGAATCTTACCCGCTTCTCTTACTAGTTGTGTCAACCGGTTAACTGTCATAACTGGCTTTTGCTCTTCGGCTCCGGCCATGGAGTATATCTTTGTGGTATCGTCGATAGTTCCGTCAATATCATCGGCGCCAAAATGGATTGCAAGGCGGGTGTTCTGTATCCCGAGCATTGGCCAGTAAGCCTTTAGATGCTTAATATTGTCCATAAAGATTCGGGATACTGCAAAATTGCGAAGGTCCTCGGTTAGGTTAACCTCGCCTAGGTATCCCATTGGGTTGTTTGCGGAACGGAACTTAAGAGGGATAAAGCAGTTAAACCCATGGGTTTCGTCCTGAAGGTTGCGGATGGCCTCCATGTGTTGTACCCTATGCTTGTAGCTCTCAATGTGGCCGTAAAGCATGGTGGCATTGGATTGTATGCCATTTTGATGTGCTGCTTTGTGGATTGCTAGCCATACCTCGCCCGATGCTTTATCGGGGCATATTTTGGCTCTCACGGCCGGGTCGAAAATCTCAGCACCCCCTCCGGGGATGGAATCTAAACCATACTCTTTGAGTTTCCTCAAACCCTCCGCGTACGAAAGTTTGCTTTTACGAATCACATAGTCGAGTTCAATGGCCGAGAAGGCTTTAACGTGAATGTTCGGAAGTATCTCCTTAACGGTTTTGATCATTTTCCCGTAGTAGTCCAAATCCCATTTTGGGTGAACACCGCCAACAATGTGTACTTCCGTAACATCGCTATTTTGGTAGTTGCGGGCAATTTTTTTGATATCGTCAAGATTATAAACCCAGCTCTCAGGGTCGCCAGCACCCTTATGGTACGAACAGAATTTGCAGTTAAAAACACACAGGTTGGTTGGCTCTATGTGGAAGTTCTTGTTAAAAAGAACGTAATCGCCATTTATCCTGCTACTTGTAATATTTGCCAATTGTGATAGTAGGGCTAAATCGGCTTTCTCGTAAAGGTACACAGCCTCGTTTGGCTGTATACGTTGCCCATCCATTACCTTACTTGTAATGTGTTTGAGAAATTCATCGTTGATGTTGGGTGCTATTGTTTTTACAATGGGTTCCATGTTGAAAATTTGCGGTAAATATACACCAAGAAAACAAAAAAGGCAGGTTAATTACCCGCCTTTATCTGTTATGATTGATTAGTAATTATTTCCGGAAGATTTCATCGGAAACAGTCAGTCTTTTTCTTCCCTTTGCACGGCGGGCAGCCAGAACCCTGCGGCCATTGTGGGTCGACATACGTTCACGGAATCCGTGTTTGTTTCTTCTTTTCCTGATGGATGGCTGAAATGTTCTTTTCATCTCTGTATGCTTTTACTAATTATTATTTCCAGCAAATCTATGGCTTTTTTAAACCCATTTTGGGTTCGCAAAGGTAAAACAATTTTTCAATATTAAAAAACACCTGGTTAAAAATTCAAAAAATAGTTAGCCGCACATCCCTTAACCAGGGGTTTGGTTTAGGTACTTAATAACCGCTGAGTTGACACATAGGCGACTACTATAATGCTCAATCCTTTAATATGCATTTTACTGATAATCAATGTGCTAAAAGCATCAAAACTTATATTGCACCATTTAGGCCAGATTTTGAATCAACCCACTTTATCCTTTACCCTTTATCCTTTATCCTTTATCCTTTATCCTTTACCTCACACCTCAATATGTATCACATACTTTTCAACGAAGTAGTCGTCCTCAAAAAAATCGTCAATATTCCATTTTGTAGCCCACTTGTGGTAGGGCTTTAGCTCCTCTTTTATGTCGCCTCCTTTAAGACAGATTAGGCCGTTAGGCAGGTTGTTAAAGCCCCCGGGGTGAATGTTTTTTTCAATCCAGGCCATTAGCTTTGGAACAGGAGCCACTGCACGGCTCACAACAAAATCCCACACCTGTTTTAGATCCTCAGCGCGGGCGGTGATTACCTCCACATTATGTAAGCCAACGGCTTTGGCTACCTCGGAGGTTACCTTTGTTTTTTTAGCAATGGAATCAACCAGGGTAAATTTACAGTTTGGGAAAAGGATGGCAAGGGGGATGCCCGGAAAACCGCCACCAGTGCCAATATCCATAATGGTTGTGCCTTTGGCAAACTGAACAACCTTTGCTATGGCCAAGGAATGCAGAACATGGTGAATCATCAGGTTATCGATATCCTTACGCGAGATAACGTTGATTTGTGAGTTCCATAACCTGTAAAGCGGCTCAAGTTGTGCAAACTGATCGCGTTGAGCTTGAGTTAGCTCAGGAAAGTATTGTGCTATTTGTTCCATGGCAAAATGTATTATTTATGGTGTGGCGGAAGGTTGCTCAGTATGTTTGAGAGCAGTTCACGGGCTCTGAAAAGTTGAGCTTTTACGGTTCCTAACGGAAGGTTTAGCTCCTCGGCAATCTCTTCGTAGGAGTACTCCTTAAAGTAGCGTAGCTCTATGAGCTTGCGGTATCGGGGTTTAAGCTTGGAAACCACTTCCTGTATCAGGCGTATGTTCTGTTCCTTAATTAGATTTTCCTCAGGATCAGGTGTCGATGCCGGTATAACGGACGATGGCGACATGGAGTTGCCTTCGGCATCCTCTGGGCCTTGGTCAATCGATATCAGGTTGGCCTTGCGCTTGCGAATGAAGTCGATACAGTTGTTCGATGCAATTTTGAATAGCCAAGTGCTAAATGCAAAATTCGGTGTATACTGGTGTATGTTCTTGAAGGCTTTGCCAAAAGCCTCAAGGGTTAAATCCTCCGCATCGCTTTTGTTGTTAACCATTTTCAGCAGCATGTAGTATATGGCATCCCGGTAGCGATCCATAAGCTCAGCGTAAGCTTTCTGGTCGCCTTTAATTGCTTTATCCACAAGCACAAGGTCGTATTTCGCCTTCTCCGAAAGGTTTTCCGGGATCATTACCATTTCTGCTGTCGTCGGTTAAGAGTGTTAAAGATTAGCAATTTAGCATAAAAATAGAGAGAAAACAAATCCCACCAAAATGCAATATGCATTAGCTTTTTTTCTTCAAGCCTTTTTGCTGCAATTGCAGCTATAGTGTGTTTTACAATTATTACCAGCAAAAGTAAAGCAGTTGATATCAAAGGAAGAATTTTGAAAATTAGGGTTAACGCAAATAGAATGTAAACAAGTATTCTGCTTAATGGTTCAAGCCCTAAACGGGTTTTCAGGTTGCTGCTGTAGAATTTGGCTGTTGATAGGTGCCTGCGCTTTTGGCGTAACCAGGTAGAATAAGTTTTTCGAGGGACTGAGAGAGTATGTGCCTCAGGGCGATACTCAACAGCCGTATTGCTTGGTGTTGCAACCTCCATCACAAAAAGGTCATCGTCGCCGGAGTTGATACCCGCATGGTTGGCAAACCCTTTATTTTTGAAAAATAGCGATTTTTTGTAGGCCAGGTTACGGCCTACGCCCATGTATGGTCTACGGGCTAACGCCCATCCAAAGTAGTTTAAAGCGATGAAAAGCGTATCGAGCCTAACTAGTTTATTGAGTAAACCCCTTTCGGCCAAATATCCGCCATAGCCTAGCACCACCTCTGTGCCATTGGTGAAGTTCGACGCCATGTAGCGTAGCCACTTGTTCGATTTTGGGAAGCAATCGGCATCAGTCAGCACCAACCATTCGTTTTTGGCTGCCTTTATGCCAACCGTAAGTGCTAATTTTTTGGTATGGGTAAACTTTTCGTCTTCCTTGATGGTTGTTACACGCAGCCGAGGGTATTTCTTTTGTAAACTCTCAAGTACCAGATCGGAATCATCGCTTGAACAATCGTTCACTACCACCACCTCGTAGTCAGGGTAGTCCTGCTCAAGGACTTTGGGAAGGAAATGCTTAAGGTTTTCCTCCTCGTTGCGGGCGCATATTACTACCGATAGTGGTGGGTACTGTTCATCGTTTCCGGGTAAATCATTAAATTTTCTACGGATAACCCGTAGGTAAAAAACCAGGTAGAAATAAAGCTGTATAAGTACAAATACTAAAAAGGCAACACCAATTACTTTTTGGTAAATGCTTAAATTATAGATAATTTCCATTATAAGACAAGTAGTAATTTTCATGCAATGATATTAAATTTTGGCTGAATTTCAAGTGAAGTTTAATCATGATTTGTAACAAGGGGTTTCAAATTTGTCTCCTGTCAGTATTTGTGAGCTCAACATAGCCATGTTCAATTACTTTACTACATTTGTGAAAAATTTATAAAGATTTGAGTTTTAGTAGATTTAATTTAAACCCCGCGGTACTTGAAGGTATCGAAGCCATGGGGTACACAAAACCTACTCCTATTCAGGAGCAAGCCATACCCGTAATTTTGGAAGGTCGCGATTTGCTAGCCTGTGCACAAACAGGAACTGGAAAAACTGCAGCTTTTATGCTGCCTATCCTCAGCCTCTTGTCAGCTGAAGAACATGATGCTTCATCGGTCAATACGCTTGTAATTGTTCCTACACGTGAGCTTGCCATGCAAATCGACCAACAGGTTGAAGGGTTTTCATACTTTGCCCCGGTTAGTTCAATAGCCGTTTACGGCGGGAACGATGGCTCTAACTGGGACAGGCAGCGACAGGCTTTAGAGCATGGCGCAGAGATTATTGTTGCCACGCCTGGCCGATTGATGCAGCATATTCAAATGGGCTACGTTAACCTTAAAGGCGTTCAGCACCTCGTGCTCGATGAGGCCGATCGAATGCTCGACATGGGTTTTTACGACGATATCATGGCAATAATTGCCTATTTGCCCAAGCAAAGGCAAACCCTGATGTTTTCAGCAACCATGCCCCCTAATATACGTAAACTGGCAAAATCGATACTTGTTGAGCCAGTTGAGATAAACCTGGCTGTTTCTAAGCCGGCTGAAAATATTTTACAGGCGGTTTACCATGTTGGAGCCTCGCAAAAGCTGTCGCTTTTGGCCTCGCTTTTGAGCAAGAAGGAGGTGGTACAGAGTGCCATTGTTTTTGCGTCAACCAAGGCCGAGGTGAAAAGCATTGAAAGTAAACTACACAAGGAAGGGTTAAGCGTTGCTGCCATGCACTCTGACCTGGAGCAGAAACAGCGCGAGGAGGTGATGCGCAATTTTCGTAACCGTAAGGTTCAGGTTCTGGTGGCTACCGACATTGTTGCGCGCGGTATCGATATTGAGGATATCGATTTAGTGGTAAACTACGATGTTCCATCCGATCCTGAAGATTACGTTCATCGTATTGGTCGTACTGCCCGTGCCCAGTCCGATGGCGTAGCCATTACTTTTGTTAGCCTCGACCAACGCGGGAAGTTGCATGGCATAGAGCGTTTCCTGGGCTCAAAAATATTTGTCATCAACTATAATCCTAATAGCTAAGCTTAGGCAATGAAGAAATGGTTACTCCGAATAGTATTCCTAATCCTACCGGTAGTAATGCCATTATTTTCATTTGGTCAGGTTATTAAGGGTCGAGTTGCCGACGATACCGGTAGGCCAATCCCTTACGCATCGATATATTCCAAGGAACTTAGGCAGGGGACATCATCTAACTCCGATGGAGACTACATGCTAAGGGTTCCCAGTGGTGAGTATTCCTTTGTTTTTCGGAGTCTTGGTTACGAAACGGTTGAGCGGCGGATTAAAGTAGATGTAGGTGAGGTAACCCTAAACATCACCATGCCTGTAAAGCCATTTCTGATTGCCCCCGTGACCGTTGGAGGCAAGGGCGAAGATATTGCATACGATGTGGTTCGCAAGGCAATTGCCATGGCGCCATACTACCGCAATCTGGTTAGTGAGTACGAGGCGGAGGTTTACCTTAAAGGGACTTTCAAGGTCGATAAGCTGTCGTGGTTGGTTAAGCGAAGCATAAAGGATAGCCCAAATCCGCCCAAGGAGGGTTCGCTTTACCTGCAAGAGTCCTACAACAACGTTAGGTTTACAGCGCCCGAAAAATTTGATCAAAGGGTAAAGATGATTCGTTCCAATTTTCCGGGCGAGTTAAACAGCACCGATAATATTCTGGGTTTTGTTTCGGCAAATCTATACCAACCTAAGGTTGGTGAAATCATTTTACCCCTAGCACCTTATGCTTTTAACCATTACCTGTTTAAGTACGAGGGTTACGCCTTCCAGGATAACCGCGCACTGGTTAAGGTTAAGGTTATTCCCAAACGGAAAAGCAGGCAACTGGTTGAGGGCTACATGTACGTTGCGGAGGACTACTGGAACCTACATGAAATCGATTTTACTGTTCAGTCGCTTGCGGGGCCATTTCGGATTAAACAAACCTTTGGGGAGGTTGAGCGTAATGCTTGGCTTCCCATTAGCCAGTATTTTGTTATTGATGCTAATTTCCTTGGCAACGTTGGCCGAATACAGTATGTTACGGCTATCAAGTATCTGAATGTAAAACTAAATTCAAAAGTAAAACCACCTGTTAAGATTGATATAAAAGAATCAGAAACAAAGCAAATTGCCGAGGATACACAGGTCAAAAGAAATACTTCGCCCCGAAAGCAAAGGGAAGATGCCCGCATGGAACAACTCCTAGCCAAGGATAATCTTACAAATCGTGAAATGTATGAGCTGCAAAAGCTCATGCAAAAACAAGTACGCCAATCCGATTCGCTTCCCAATAAGCTTGAGGTGCCTAACCCTCTAACCATTACAGTCGACTCGGTTGCAACCAAACCCGACACCATGGCGTGGCAGCAGGTTAGGCCTGTTGCGCTTAATGCCGAAGAGTTCAAAGTGAATAGGGAGATAGATAGTAAGCTACAGATGTCGCCCGATAGCGTTTCAGCCGATAGTACCGGTAAGGCAAATGTACTTAAAACCCTTTACATGGGGCACACCTGGTATAACGCCAATTAAAAACGTACATTTCTATTCTCGGGCTTTGCTGGTCCAAATGAGTTCCGCTTCAACACTGTTGATGGTTTTGTAGTAGGGGCTTCGGGTAGCTACCGTAAGCAGTACAGCAGGAATGGAATTTATATCAAACAATCGGCATACTATGCAACTGCCCGCAAAACGCTCATGGGTGAAACCGATTTTCGGCTTTCCTATGCCAATATGAATAGGGGTTTAGCATCCATCCGAATGGGTTGGATAAGTTACGATTTCAATGGCGATGCGGGTATTAGTCCATTAACCAATACCTCGGCCTCGCTTTGGTTTGGCCGAAACTACATGAAACTTTACGAAAACCGATATGTGTCGCTTTCGAACCGGATTGACCCATTAAACGGATTTGAGGTTTACACCTCGGTTTCGTTTGCGCGCAGGGTTGAGCTGCAAAATAATACCGATTTTATTGTTTACCAGCAGAACCTGCGATGGTACACCCCAAATGTTCCTGCTAACGAGGATGCCACACCCCAGAACCTATCAACTCATAGTTCGCTTGAGGGTTCCATTCGGGTGCGCTACACTCCGTTTTACCATTACCGAATTCGCAATGGTCGTAAGCAAATGCTTTACTCCCGCTGGCCTACCATTACCTTTCAGGTTCATAAGGCTTTACCCAATTTACTTAATTCAAATTCCGATTATCTCAGATGGGAAGCCATGGTTAATCAAATAATCAGAACCGGTCCAAGTAATCGAATTTCCTATAAATTTATCTACGGTGATTTTGCAAGCAAGGGGAGCCTTTACTTTGTGGATTTTAAGCATTTCAACACCATGCGGGTTTCGGTGGTAATTCCCTCTTTTAGCGAGGGTTACCAGAATATCAGTTACTACCGCAGGAGCACATCGGAGTGCTATGCGCAAGCTTTTCTGAGTTACCAATCGCCGTACCTTGCTTTAAAGTATTTGCCATTCCTGAGCAATAGAATTTGGCTGGAAAACTTGCAGTTGACTTTCCTTAAAACAGCAGGCTATAAGCCTTACTATGAGATTGGCTACTTTTTAAGCCAGATAGGCGTTGTGGGGGGTATTGGTGTTTTTGGATCGTTTGAGGGTAAGCAATTCCACTCGCTATCGGTAAAGGTATCGCTAATTATTCCTGGCTTTGAGTAGTATGCTAAACTGTTTGTTTAGTACTTAGGGGGGGCTGCATTTGTTTTTTTTTACATTGAAATCTAAAGCATATAATCTATTTTTTTAACGGTTTAGAATTCAGTGTAATATCATTATTTTTTTGTGTTTTTTGTAAAATGAATGACAATTCATTAATATTGCCACATGAGAAAAAAGGACGAAGCCAAACCGGAAGTAATCTTTGAGGCAAGCCTTGATGTACTTATAAATCATGGTTTTGTGAACTTTTCAATGGGAAGGGTGGCCAAACAGGCAAAAATAGCTGTGGGTACCATCTATCTTTACTTTAAGCATAAGGATGATTTACTCAATCAACTTTACTTTAAACTTTACAAAGAGAGTGTCGATAGGTTTTTGGAGCACTACAATCCCAATAACTCATTTAGAGAGAGTCTTAAACTGGTTTGGGTCAATTACCTTAAGCATCGCATAAATCATTACAAGGAGAGCCACTTCCTTGAACAGTACTATAAATCGTCATATATTAACGATAGCCATAAACAAATGGCAGAGCAGATGAAAAAGCCAATACATGATATCATTCAAAAGGGTAAGGAATTAGGTCTCGTGAGGAGCGATTTGGATAATGAAATGATTTTTCTGGGGATGCTTGGATTTCTCAGGGAGTTAGCCGATGAGCATGTAGGTAACGTTTATATTCTTGATGAAGATAGGATTAATAAAGCCTTTGAAATGAGCTGGAATATGATTAAAGCATGATTGTAAAACTTAAATTTTGATGTTTATGGCAATACCATTTTGGCAGTATTTGGTTTCGATGCCACTTTACATTGTACTGTTAATGCTGGCAGTGGAGTTTATGCGAACGAATTACAGGTTTGCAGCTGTATTCTGGGTATTATCGCTTTTTACTTTTCCTCTTTGGTTTAACAACCTTGAGGGTTGGTTCCGTTGGGCAAAAACACTTTCGGTTTTATTGCCTACAGCCTTTGTGGTTGGCTTTGCCCGCATTGCCCAATACGAAAAACGCGATGGATGGTGGACAATCTTTCGAAAGGATTGGGTGTTATGGTTTCTGTATGCTATTCTTGGGCTTAACATACTGGAAGCCTCTTTGAAGGATTTTGAAATGGGCAATTGGTTCAATGGCCTATCGGGATTAATACTTATTGTAACGATACCGCTTGTAAAATCAGGAAAGGGTAAACGGTATGGATGGAAGATTTCCGAGGAGAAACCTGGCGACTTAATTGCTTACACCGATGCTATATGGAACTTCCTATATACCAGCTGGAATATTGCTTTTGTTTATGCTGAAAATCCCGGATACGCAGCAAGTTCGCTTTGCATCCTATTAGCAGCTGAACTTTATCCTGTAATTAAACGCAGACCCGAATTATATGTTCAAGCCCGCGTATATACCTTAGCCATTCACATTCTTATTAGAGCTACATATGATATTTTTACGCCAATCATGGATTCGTCGGCATTTGCAAGCCAAAACGTTGTATTTTGGTGGGGTATAGTTAACTTCTCGCTTCATTTGCCATATCTTATTTGGTATTTCTTTTTGAAGAAAACTGAAAAGTGATTGTTCTTTAATAATGTAGCACTAATTGCGCGCATCGACTGATGCGTGCAATTATTTTGTATAGTTTTCATATTGATAATTTTGAAACCAGTTAACCGTTGGCGGGTTTACTTTACGAAGCCGAATAGATTAATGTTGAATTGATTTTATGAACTAAATTGAAACGTGTATTGGTTTTAGCTTGAAAATTATTTAGATGTTGTATTAGTGCACTTGTTTTTTATTGCTCCGTTTCAATCTTCTTCCTTTTCGTTATTCGTTTTCCCCTTCACCACAACTACAAATTCCCCTTTGGGAGATTTGGAGCTGAAATGCTCCTTGGCTTGGGCAAGTGATCCGCGAAAGTTCTCCTCATGCAATTTGGTAAGCTCGCGCGCAATGCACACCTGCCTATCGGCTCCAAAAATGGGGAGCATCTGCTCAAGCAGTTTAACAATACGGAATGGCGATTCGTAAAGTATTATGGTTCGTTCCTCGTCCTTTAGTGCTTCAAGCCTTTTATTGCGTCCTTTTTTTTGGGGGAGAAATCCTTCAAATATGAATCTGTCACAGGGGAATCCACTCTGCACAAGTGCAGGAATAAGGGCTGTTGCTCCGGGTAGGCACTCCACCTCAATACCCCGCTCAACACAAGTGCGAACCAGCAGAAAACCGGGATCCGATATGCCGGGCGTGCCTGCATCGGATATTAGGGCTACCGATTCACCTGCCTCTATTCGGCTTGCAAGGTAATCAACCGTTTGGTGTTCGTTGAATTTATGGTGCGATTTAAGTGGAGTAGCAATTCCGTAATGCTTGAGCAGGTTGCTACTGGTGCGTGTATCCTCGGCAAGAATAAGGTTTACGGTTTTTAGCACATCGAGCGCTCGCAAGGTAATGTCGGCAAGGTTGCCTATTGGAGTGGGAACTATAAAGAGTTTTGACATGAAGCAAAGTTATTACGATAGTTTTCTTCGAACCAAGTCAACAAATAAAGTGGTAACCTCATTGGTTGGGTCCCAGCTAAAATTCTCCTGGAGGTAAATAATGGCCTCATTTAAATCAGTAAGCTGGTTGAGGTGTTTAATGGTTTGGTTGTAAAGGTCGGAATCGCCGCCAAAAAGTTCCTTGATGAATAGGAACTTATCGTTAATGCCAATTGCCTTGGCAAGGTCGGTTATGGGTTTATTCTGCAGTTTGCTCTGCATGTCAACCTTTTGGTGTTGCTCGGCTATTACCTCGTTGCGGAACTTGCGCTTACCCTGGTACTTATCGGCAAGTATGGCTGAACTTTCCTCGTGTGATTGCTGTGTGGAAGCCGGAGTGGGTTTTGGGGATGGACTTATGTCAGCCTTTACAGGGTTTGGTTCCTGCTTAGCTGTCGGAATGCTGGAAGGTTCTGCGCTCTCCTCAACTACTGTTGTTTTTTTAGTTTCAGGTATGCTTGCTATAGTTTTCTCATGTGGTTCAACCATTTTTCCGGACGGAACTACTTGTGGTTTCTCATGGGTTCTGGAAGCAACTTGTTGCCTATCAAGCAGAAGGTCTTCATATATTGAGGCCAGCTTGGCAAGTAGTATATCGCGTTCAATGGAAGGTAGTTTTCCGGCTGTAAGTGCCTTATCGATCATGGCAACCGCTTCAACTAGTTGATTCCGTGCATTCTTTAGGTATTGCATTGCAAATTGTTTTTTGTTCGCATTTCAAAAATAAGTTTTATTACATTTGTCTGTAAAACTAACTCAAAATATTTATTTCTGAACCAATGCCTTTTCTTGAAAACCCCGTTAGTGGGAAACGTAAGGGATATATCGAGGTTATTGCCGGCTCAATGTTTTCGGGCAAAACCGAAGAACTGATTCGTAGGCTTAAGCGAGCCAAGTATGCCAAGCAGAGGGTCGAGATTTTCAAGCCTATGATTGACACCCGATACTCTGAGCAGGAGGTTGTTTCGCACGATGCCAATTCAATACTTTCTACCCCGGTTTCATCGTCGGGGAACATTCTTATTCTGGCACAGAATGTCGATGTGGTGGGAATAGATGAGGCGCAGTTTTTTGATATGAATTTACCCAATGTTTGTAGCCAGCTTGCCGATATGGGGATAAGGGTGATTGTGGCTGGGCTCGACATGGATTTTCGTGGTAAACCTTTTGGCCCAATGCCAAACCTTTTGGCCATTGCAGAGTACGTTACTAAAGTACATGCCATTTGTGTTAAGTGTGGCGACCTTGCCCAATACTCACATCGTAAAACCGATGCCGACAAGTTGGTTCTACTGGGCGAGACCGACATCTATGAGCCGCTATGCAGGCTATGCTACAACGAGGTAACCCGTAAGAATAGAAAGTAGGCTTTTTCGACCCGATGTATAACATCAGCATCATGCAAAAAATTAACAGGTTGGGGAAATTGCTAGGGCCAGTTGGATCCATTGCTGGGCATTTTATTGCTTTGGTGGGAGTTATTCAACTTTTTAACTCCTTCCTGGCAATAGTTTTGATTATCATTGGACTATTCATTGGTTTTACCTCTTTTGCTGCTCAGGTTGATTTTGGAAATAAAAGGTTTCGGAACGCATTGTTGCTTTTTGGAATAATTCCTATTGGGAAATGGCAAAGCGTTGATAGCTCAATGGGTTTGAGTGTTAAAAGGTTGAATAGGGCATGGAGGACATACAGCTCAAGTAATAGGTCGTTCGATATTGCTGATAGCGATTACCGTATTGTGATTGTTGATAAACAAGGGAACCCTCTTGCCGATATTCAACGAGTTCAAAGCCCTGAAAAGGCAAATGAGGCACTGGTTTATTACTCCGAGCAGTTGGGTTTGAATATCCTTAGGCCAAGTAGGTAGAGGATTTTTTATCATCTACATCGATGAAAACCCAGGTTGACATATCGCATCGCATATCGCCAAAACTTTTTTGGTTTGTTACTTTGATGATAATTACTCTGCCTATAACCACACAATACCGTTTGTTGATTTTTGGGGAGTACACTACCGGTGAGGTTGTTGGAGTGGAGTATGAAAAAACATTAGGAATATCGGCATTTGGCCCCGATAAGTATCCTGTAATAGTTTTCACTACGCTTGAAGGCAAATCAGTTCAGTTTTACGGCCCTGAAAATTTTGAGTACCCCAAAGGTACTATGTTGAAGGTGGTTTACAGTCCCAATAACCCCACCGATTGCATGGTTTTTAGCTTCGGGGCTTTATATACTGACCGAAAAGCCATAATCCCGGGAATACTTTTTTTACTTTGGATGGCTTTCTACCTTGCTTTTAGAAACAAAAAATAGATTTTGTAATTTTGTTGAATTATATTGCACCAATCAATTTTAAACATTGATGATTAACCTAACTGCTATACAGCTTACTGAAATTGTTCAGGGTCAAGTAATTGGTGATTCGGGTTTTACTATCAGAAACGTTATTACCGATAGTAGAGTGCCTGTATCGGGAAACGGCTCCATGTTTATTGCGCTGGTTGGCCCAAATCACAACGGACACGAGTTTATCGGTGAACTTTATAATATTCGAAACATAAAGGCATACCTTGTTGAAAAGGGTGAGGTTGACTACACAAATTACCCGAATGCTACGTTTGTTGAGGTTGACGATACCCTCCAGGCCCTACAAAAACTTGCGGCCTACCACCGCAACCGATTCGTTTACCCGGTAATTGGTATTACCGGAAGCAACGGAAAGACCATAGTTAAGGAGTGGCTCAACCAGCTTCTTTTCTCGGAATACCAAATTGTGCGCAGCCCGCGGAGCTATAACTCACAGGTTGGTGTTCCCCTGTCGGTTCTCCAAATGGATAACCATTTCGATTTAGCAATTTTTGAGGCGGGTATATCCAAACCGGGTGAGATGGTTAAACTTCAGCCCATAATTGACCCCACTATTGGTATTTTCACCAACATCGGCATGCCCCATCAGGAGAATTTCGATGATATTGATGAAAAGGTTAACGAGAAGCTGAAGCTGTTCCGCGAAGTTAAAACGCTTATTTACTGCAAGGATCACGCTGTAATTGATGCTGTTGTTCAGGATAACACTTTGCTTGCCGATAACCAGCTGCTTACCTGGGGACAAAATAAGGAGTCGAAGGTTCAAATAATGAGCGTAAAGCGCGAAGCTGGGAAGACACTAGTTCATGTTCACTATAACAATCACGAGCACACAATAACGATTCCATTTACCGATGCTGCCTCGTTTGAGAATGCCATGCACTGCGTGGCTACCATGCTGCTATTAGGTTATAGCTTACAGGATATCGATACGCGCTTACAGCGCCTGCAACCCGTTGCAATGAGGCTTGAATTAAAGGAAGGTATAAACGATTGTTCAGTCATTAACGACTCCTACAATTCCGATTTGGGGTCGTTAGCCATTGCCATTGACTTTTTGATGCAGCAAAAGCAGCACGAACGGCATGTGGTAATACTTTCCGATATTCTGGAAAGTGGCTATGCGCCTGAACAGCTTTACTCAAAGGTTGCCCAAATGCTCGAGGATAAAGGGGTTGATCTACTCATAGGCATTGGGCCTGAAATTAGCCGGTACGACTATGCCTTTGAGATTGAGGCCGAGTTTTACAGCAGCACACATGAGTTTTTGCTCGATCTAAAGCGTAAGGAGATTCGCGATGCCGCTATACTGGTTAAGGGTAGCCGAAAGTTCCACTTTGAGCAGATTAGTGCAGCGCTTGAACGAAAGGTTCACCGAACCACACTCGAAATTAACCTGAATGCAATTGCCCATAACCTGAACTACTACCGCAGCTTGCTGAACCCCGGGGTTAAAGTGATGGCTATGGTGAAAGCTTTTTCGTACGGCAGTGGCTCCTACGAAATAGCCAACCTACTGCAATTCCAACGTGTCGACTATCTTGGTGTGGCCTACACCGACGAGGGTGTATCGCTCAGGGAGGCTGGTATTTCGTTGCCTATTGTGGTGCTTAACCCATCGTTTGGGACTTATGAGTTGATGGTTGAGTTTAACCTTGAGCCTGAAATCTATAACATTACAGGCTTAAAGGAGTTTATCAACGTTTTGAACAGGGTTGGGGTAAGCTCGTACGGTATTCATATTAAGATTGATAGCGGAATGCATAGGCTGGGTTTTACTCCCGACCAGTTGGATGAGCTTATAGCCATACTAAAATCAACCAATTCAGTTAGGGTAAAAAGCATATTTTCCCATTTGGCAGCCAGCGATGAGCCACATCACGATCAATTTACAATTCACCAGATTGAAACCTTCCACAAGGCTTGTAACGTGTTAAGTGATGTGTTAGGGTATCAACCCATACGACATATTTTGAACACTGGCGGTATAGAGCGTTACCCCGAGGCTCAGTTCGAAATGGTTCGCTTAGGAATTGGCCTATACGGCATAAGTCCTACGCATGGCGATAAGTTAATGCCCATTAGTACGCTAAGGAGCAAGGTGATTCAGGTGAAGCAAATCAAACCCGGCGACACAGTAGGATATAGCCGAAAGGGAATAGTTGATACGCCTACAACGGTTGTAACCATTCCGGTTGGTTATGCCGATGGCTTATCGCGTATGCTGGGTAATGGCAATTACAGCATGATGCTGAACGGTAACTTGGTGCCAACCATCGGCAATATTAGCATGGATACGTGTACCCTCAATGCAAACGGGGTTGAGGTTAAGGAGGGCGACGAGGTAATTGTTTTTGGGAATAAACCCACCATAACCGACATGGCAAAGGCCATGGGAACTATTCCGTACGAGGTTCTCACCTCAATTTCGCAGCGCGTGAAACGGGTTTACTTTCAGGAGTAGCCTACCCCAATTCGCTAATGCGTTCCAACCTGTGATGGTCAAGGATTTTTATCCTGCGACCGTCAAGTTCAATTACACCTTCCTCGGCAAAGCCCGAAAGGGTTCTGATTGCATTTGAGGTAGTCATGTTGGAGAGGTTTGCCAAATCCTCGCGCGATAGGTAAACCTTGATGGTTTTACCGTCGTCCTCAAGCCCGTAGGTATCGCGCAGGAATATGAGCGATTCAGCCAATCGTCCACGGATATGCTTTTGGGTTAGGGTTACGGTGCGGTTGGTGGAGAATCCCAGCTCGGTGGCAACCGATTTGAGAATATTTAGCGTAAGTTCTGCGTTGTTCCGGAGAATCCCCATAAAGGCATTCTTTTCAATGATGCACACCACGGAATCCTCAAGAGCTTCGGCTGTAGCGGAGTAGTTCTCCTCAGCAAATAATGCCCTGTATCCTATAAAACCGATAGGCTTGGCCATGCGAACAATCTGGTCGCGACCGCCAACTCCCTCCTTGTAAAGCTTTACTTTCCCCTTTGAGAGGCATACCAAACCCTGTGGGGTATCGCCTTCCTTGTATATTATCTCACCCTTGCGGAAATACTGACAGGTGATATTATTGCGCATTATCTCCCTTTCCTCTGGTTTTAGGTTAGGGAAAAGTCCGCACACCCCTTCAAATACGCTTTCAATATCGATGTTGTAGGAATTTCTGGACATTTTTTTTTCAAAAATACGTCATTTTATGCTTTCAAACATAAAATTAACATAATTTTAGCATGGATGGTTGTGTTTTTTAATATTTACGGGCTATTTAGCTCCATTTAGTAACCAAGGGCATTTTTCGTCCATAGCCAAATGCCTTTGATGAAACCCTAAGTATTGGTGGCGACTGGTAGCGCTTATACTCATTCATGTTAACAAGCCTTAGGGTACGGTTTACCGTATCGCTGGGAAAGCCTAAACCTACAATTTCTTCGGCGGAGAGGCCTTGCTCAATGTATGCAAAAAGAATGGGGTCAAGTATTTCGTAGGGTGGGAGCGAGTCGGAATCCTTCTGGTTGGGTCGGAGCTCTGCCGATGGCGGTTTTTGAATGGTGTTTATAGGGATTATTTCATCGTTGCGGTTAATGTAGTTGGCCAGCCTGTAAACATCGGTTTTGTAAACATCGCCTAAAACGCTAAGCGCACCGCACATATCGCCGTAAAGCGTACCGTAACCCACGGCAGCCTCGCTCTTATTGCTGGTGTTCAGCAGTAAATGACCAAACTTGTTGGAGATGGCCATTAACAGGGTTCCCCGAACCCTTGCCTGTATATTCTCCTCGGTGATATCCTCGGGTTTACCCTCAAAAATAGAGCTTAGCTGGCTTTTAAACGACTCAAAAATGGGCTGTATGGAAACTATGTCGTATTGCACGCCAAGTTTTTGCGCAAGCGCCACAGCATCGTCAATGGAGTGCCGCGATGAGTACTGCGATGGCATCAGCAGAACACGGATGTTGTTAACATCAAGAGCCTGTGCAGCAAGGGCTAACACAACTGCCGAGTCGATACCGCCTGAAAGCCCAAGGGTGGCCTTTGTAAACCCTAACTTACCGAAGTAATCCCTAATGCCCATAACCAAGGCATTGTGAATACGCTCAATCCGTTGTTCTGAAGTTGCCGATATTTCAGGGGGTATGGATTGGTTGCGCTCCAATACGTTAGTGTCAATCACCCTAAAATCTTCCTCAAAGCTTTTCAGCTTTACTATGATATCGCCCCCGGCGTTCACTACCATGGAGCCACCATCGAAAAGCAGATCGGCATTACCTCCAACCTGGTTTACATATATTACGGGCTTGGAATACCTTGCCACATTGCTTTGGAAAACCTGTAACCTGCGCTCCTCAACGTTGTAGCTGAATGGCGAAGCCGATATGTTTATCACCATATCGGGGTTCAACTTTACCAGGTGATTCATGGGCGCATCGCGGTAAAGCTTGCTTCTGGAAAAAGCTGTAGTGGTGGGCTGGTCATCCCAAATATCCTCGCATATGGTTATGGCTATTTTTATTCCATCAATTTCGGCAACCCGGTAGTTGCCGGGGTTGGGCTCAAAGTAGCGATACTCATCAAAAATATCGTAATCAGGAAGTAGTGTTTTGTGGTAAACATCCAGCACTTTTCCCTCGCCCAAAAGGTATGCGGAGTTAAAAAGCAGCTTTCCCGTAGTATCAGTATTGATGCTGGGGACCCCAACTATAGCATAAATTCCATTGCATTGCTGTGCAATCTGGTTTACGGTAGCTATGCTCTTATCCACAAAATGCTTGTGGGTGAGCAAATCGTGGGGTGGATATCCACACACCGATAGCTCCGAGAATACAACTAACCTTGCACCGTCGGCTTTAGCCCGGTTTATCGATGCAATTATTTTATCGGCATTACTGTCAAAGTGACCAATGGTGTAGTTCAGCTGTGCAAGCGCTACTTTCATTTTGTATTATCCAGAGTTAAAAAATTATACCAACCTTCAACGATAGGCTTTGCGATGTAATGGTTGAGTTAGGCAGTTCGATAATTCTGGTTAAACCATCGCACCAGGTTATGCCAAACAGAATGGCGCTCTCGCCGCCGAGTGAGTATTCACCTCCAATTCCTATTTGGTATGAGGCAAACCCCCATGCCATATCGGTTTTGGTGGTTTCACGGTCAACATGGTTGGTTTCGTTCCATGCGTAGCTTCTTATTCTGAGGCTTCCGCTAACGCCAACATTGGCAAAGTATGTGGTATAGCCAATCTGGTTTGTCCGAAACTTAAAGCCAATGGGCAGCGTAAGGTATTGCGATTTGAATTTGATATTGTCGCCAATGGCGATGTTGTAGGTGCTATCGATAGTTTTCAGGGTATAGGTGGATTGCATAAGCCTGATATTCCCGCCAAGGGCGTTAACCGAGAGTCCTGAGGAAAAGGCGTACCGTTTGGCAAAGAATTTATCGGCTGTAAAGCCAATGTTTAAGCCCACAACAGGGCCGTTGGGATCGTAACGTTTGGTATCGGAGTTGAACCACGATAGTTGCGGGTCAGCAAATACTCCAAAGCTGTATTGCTGGGCATTTGACAGCTGATTACCAATTAGAATTAAACCGATTGAGAGTGTAAGGCTATTCAACTTCATTGTTTCATCATTTTTTGTCTTACCTTGCAAAGGTAACCATTATTTTTAAAGCGACTTTTCGGATTGCTGTTCCAAAAAGTAAAACCATATTTCACTTTAGCTCTAAATGTAACGTTGATTACATTGCCTAAGTATTAACTTTGTGACCTAAATTATGCTAAAACAATGATTCTGTTTCCAAATGCCAAGGTTAATCTGGGTTTAAACATAGTGCGTAAGCGCCCCGATGGCTATCACGATATTGAAACTCTGTTTTACCCTGTAAAGGGATTATGCGATATTCTTGAGGTAGTGGCAACCGATGGCGAGGGGAACACCATTGAATTCACCCAAACCGGAATTGGCATTGATTGCGATACCGAGAACAACCTGTGTGTTAAGGCTTACCGCCTTCTTGCGCAGCGTTACGGAATGCCCCATGTGAGGATGCACCTGCATAAGCTCATACCCATTGGTGCGGGTTTGGGTGGCGGCTCGGCCGATGCCGCATTTGCTTTGAGAGCCTTGAATACCTTTCTGGACAAGCCGCTTAACCCTGAAAACCTTTTATCGTTGGCTTTGGAGCTTGGTAGCGATTGCCCGTTCTTTGTGCATAACACGCCCGCTATTGGCAGGGGCCGCGGCGAGCAGCTTGAGCCCATAAGCATTAACCTAACTGGTTACTGGATTTTGCTGGTTAATCCGGGTATCCATGTAAGCACCAGGGAGGCCTATGAGGGTAGCAACCCCAAACCTTGGGAAAACCCCATAGGCAACATTGTTAACCTACCAGTAAACGATTGGCCAAACAGATTAGTTAACGATTTTGAGAAAACCGTTTTCCCAAAGTATCCGTTAATTGAAAGGGTAAAGGAAGAACTTTACAGCATGGGAGCGGTTTACGCATCCATGTCAGGCAGTGGCTCTACAGTGTTCGGAATATTTAAAAGCAAACCCGCAATTCCTGATGCATTTAATGAGTATTTTACGCATACCTCTGAAATGTAAGCGTAAGCGGATTGGGTGATGGTTGGTAGAAAAATGTTTTTTTATTGGATACAGTGAGTCGATTTAATGGGTTATATGCTCAGTGCAATTTCTCGACAACAGGGCATACATACTTTTGACTATTGCGGGGCTAAAATGTTTCACCTAATTGTCTGAACATTTCAATGGTGTTTACATACGAAACATTCAAAGCAATACAAGCATCTGGTATTTTTACTTTGTTCTGTCTGTTGGGTTCGCTTACTTCTTGTGTAACTACAAATCTATTAGCGTTGTCAGCAAGGCAATAAGCTACAAGGAAAGCATCTGCTTCGTCTGCATTCAGAAATTCATTTAAGGCATTTGGTAAGTAATGCCCACTTCTCGACATTGCCCAACCTGTCACTTGGGCATAAGCACCCATTACTACTGATGTG
>NZ_JBBFKU010000012.1:0-81246 GCF_037481895.1 Tenuifilum sp. | reverse complement strand
CGAGCCCAGGCCATAAACTCATCCATCTTGGGTGAACCAAGCAGCTCAGCAGGGTTGGGCGGGATTGGCCCTGAGGGCGCAAAATATAGGTTTACAACCTGCGAGGAGAATATAATATCATCTATATTGCTCCTGCCAATCAGGTAAGTGCTTATACCAACCGTTCCGGTGTAGCCCATTAGCCTATGCAGGCGGGGTTTACGCAGGTCTAACCCTATAAGTAATACCTTTTTCCCTGTAACGGCAGTAATGGCAGCCAGGTTTGCCGCAATAAAGGTTTTTCCCTCGCCCACCACGGTGGATGAGACCGATACCACCTTTTTATCGGGTTCGCGCAGCAGGTACTGCAGGTTGGTTCGCAATCCCCTGAACGATTCGGTTAGGGTCGATTTTGGTTTGTCAATTGCAGGTATTTCCGTTTCATAGCGGTTATGGCCAAGCGTTCCAATAACGGGAACCTTAGTGCGGCGCGAGATCTCCTTAAGGTCAACAAGCTTATCGTTGAAAAAGTCGTAAATCAGCATTATAATAAAGGGAATCGCCAATCCTGCCAGCAGGGCAATAAGGTAGTTCATCTGCTTCTTGGGTTTAACCATGGTGGCATTTTCAGCCAGGGCATAATCAAGTATCTTGTTATCGGGTATATTTGACGCGCGGGCAATGGCTGCCTCGGCACGTTTTTCCTGGAGGTAGGTGTACATCTTGTCAATCAGCCCAAAGTCGCGCTCAAAACCAATGAGCAGACGCTCATTCACAGGCAGGCGGGTCATTTCGGCTTCCACCTCCTTAATGCGGTTTTTGAGCTGTTTCTGTGCAATGGCGTTGGCATCAACCAGGCTATTTACCTTCTCAATCAGCGACTGGCGCAGGTTCTCTATTCTGATATCGAGCTGCTCAAGGCCCGGGCTGCCAGGCTTAACCGATGCGCGGAGCTCCTCGCGCTCAATATATGCCTTTGAGGCCTCGGCCAGCAGGGCATTCAACTGGGGATCGTCAACCCCCAGTACCGATGGGGCAATAATTGTATTCAGATCCTTGCGTTGGGCAAGGTAATCCTTTAGGTAGCTGTAGTAGTAACCCTTTAGCTCAATGGCACCCTGCTCCTGCTGTATGCTTCTTATCCGATCGATTAGCATACTGCCCTCGCGCGAAATATCCACCACCCGGTTTGCGGTACGGAAGTCCTGCAGGCGTTGCTCAGCCCGGCGGAGTGAGTCGGTCATCAACGCTAGCTGCTGGTCAATAAACTTTACGGTGTTCTCGGCTATCTGGTTTTTTTCCTCCAGCCCTCGCCTGATATACACCTCCATCAGCTTATTCAGGTAATCGGCTTCCTGTTGTGCAACAAAGCCGTTGCTATTCAGGGTGAGAATGGAGCCCTTTTTGTCGTTCAGGGTAACCGTTACCTTCGATTTATACTGCAATGCAAGCGCATTGGGGTCGTTAAAGTAGAAGTAGTACTTACTTACAGTTTGTGCATCCTTGTAGCTGGCAAAATCACGGAGCTGTAGGGTAAAGTTGAAACTCTCATGGTTAAAGGGTTCACCAAAACGCATGGTGCGTTTAATGCCCATGCCATCGTCAATCTCAACCGTATAGCGTAGCGAGTCGTGAATGGTTATGTAAACAGGATAGTTAATCAGGTTTACCGCACCGCTATCGGTTATTACCCTAAAGGGGCATCGCTTGTATAGCTTCGATTCCTTAATGCCACGGCGGCCAACGGCTACGTAGGTTACGTTAAAATCATCGAGCTCATCAATGGTTTGGCGGGCCAGTGAGTACGATTGGAGTATGCCTATCTCGTTCTGTACGCTTTTGGTGTTCTTAACCAGCCTTAAGCTTTGTATTAGCTGCTCGGCACCCACATAGGCTTTTGATTGGTCGTCGTCGCGCACAATTACACTTGAGCTAACGCTGTAAACCTGCTGCGAGTAACGGTTAACCAGGTATGCCACAAAAAGTGCAATGAAAACCGATATGGCGTACCAGTACCAGTTGGCTATTACGCGGTAAAGCAACTGTTTAATGTCGAGGGTTTCCTCCTCGGGGTAACCGGCAGGGTTTCGGGGAATTAGGTCCTGATTCATGTTGCTATCCTGTGCCATTCGCTACCTTTCTCCTCTTAGTTAATATTGTTAAACATGAATCGTAGTTTTAACATCTATTTCTTTAAAAAGTTCAAAAATAGCAAAACCGTTGTTAGTGTTGATAGCAGCAGCTGAATATTGGGTGTATTTAGCGCCATTACCTTGCCGCTACGGGGTTCAACAATAACGGTATCGTTGGGTAGTAGGAAAAAGCCCTCGGAGGTAATAATATTCTTGTCCTGCAGATCCATTCGGAAAGTTTTAACACCCTGTGGAGTGTTGCGCAGTACCAGCACATTGTTGCGCTTGCCAAAATCGGACAGGTCGCCGGCCAGGCCTATTGCTTCAAAAATGTTCAGGTTATCCTTGTAGTTGGTATAGGTACCGGGGCGCTTAACCTCACCCAGCACGGTTACCCTGAAACTAAGCAGCTTAACTACTACCAGGGCGTCCTTCAGGTAGCGGTCGGCAGCCAACTGTATGGACTCCTGCGCATCGCGCACTGAGTGCTCCGCAACCCTAACCTTTCCGATAACAGGTAAATTTACATCACCCGAATCGCTAACCGAAAAACCGGTAATGTAGGTCGATATCTCCGAGTTATAGATTGACGATGTTGCGGTTTGAGTATTGGCCAGGTTAAAAAGACGGCTAATGTTGGGGTCCTGGGTGTAAATCTGAATGCTAAGGACATCGCCGGGTTTAATAAGGTACACTGGCGCCTTAACAGAACCAAGGGTTTCGTTGGTAACATCGTTAAGGTAAACCAGCTGCGATTTACGGTTGCATGCAACCGTAACCGATAGTATGGCCACTATAAACAAAATTTTTTTCATCGTACCCGATTATCATACAAAGATAGTATTTTTTGATAATGGTTAGCATTGTATGGGTAAAAAAGTTGACGGTTGACGGTTGGTGGTTGTTGGTTGGTGGTTGATGGTTGACGGTTGATGGTTGATGGTTGATGGTTGTTAGTATTAAATATAAGAGATTTTAGTCTCTATGTCGTGCTGAGCTTTGTCGAAGCATTTCTTTTACCCTTCTATTAGATCCCTCGACTAAGCTCGGGATGGCAACATGATTGGTTCCTCACTCACCTTGTCATGCTGAGCCTTGTCGAAGCATTGCTTTGAACCTTCATTCCCTTTTTTAAATGAGAATCCTCGACTAGCTCGGAATGACAATACCCCTTTGGCTTCCTTATTGTTTTTGTCATGCTGAGCTCGCCGAAGCATTGCTTTGAACCTTCATCTCTTTACTATTAATGCAATTCCTCAGCCAATAAGAATATGCAATGGCAGTGGCATAAAAGCCTGAACCGGCAATGGGTCGGGGGTGGAATGTGGCGGTGGGCCTAGTAAGCGATACCACATGAGTCACGCCGCAGGCGTGGCGAATAGTATCGCGTGGCAGTTCCATCCACGGGGCACCCATCGGGTCGGGCTTTTCAGCCTTGATTTTCTTTGGTTCTTTCTTGTATCAAGACAAGAAAGAACGTGTGAATTGTTCTTTGCCATACTTTTCAGTTGCGATGCAAAGCTTCATCGTTGCTCTTTGGAGTATCATAGCGTGCATCGCTTTTTATGGGGGAGTAGGCATTGAGTTACAAATATTACGCCCCTACGGGGCTTGAAGCATTGTTCGTTGAACTGTTGTCATGCTGAGCTCGTCGAAGCATCGCTTTGAACCTTCATTCCCTTTTAAATGAGATTCCTCGACTAGCTCGGAATGACAATTCCTTTGGTATCATCTCTCCATTCAAGTTGTTATTGGGTTACAAATGTTTCGCCCCTACAGAGCTGGAAGCGTTATTCGTAAATGCCATTCTGTGAAACACCGTGTTACATTGTGTAACTCTGTGATACCTGTTTAGATATTGGTTGACAGTTGATAGAAAATTCAATAGAACACAGATAGCACAGATTGGGGTGATTTACGCAGATTTTCACCAAACACTAAACACCAATACTAAACAAAAACCCCGACTAATCGCCGGGGTTCTCATTACCTAGAATGCATAGTTATTTGGTACATGGTATGTAGGACCAGTTTCGGGGATCTTGTAAACCCTAAGCGTATCGGAAGGTTTTAGGTCAATGGTGTAGTCGTTTACACAGCCATGCCCATCAACAACCTGCTCAACTCTAAACAAATAATCGGTATAAGGCGAGGGTGGCGAACCTGCAGAAACCCATATCATTGGTCCTTTAGTGAAACTGTGAGGAGAGGTAACGTTATTGATTGCTGGATCGTTAACCCCATCCACCGAGTAGGTAAAGCTGAACGGACTAATGCCTGATGTTAAAGTTACTGTAACCAAAGCATCGTCGCCTGAGCAGATTGATGTGGAAACATCAATGTTGACATTGGGGCGCGGATAAACGCTAACCGTAACGGGTGATCCTACTATTACACCTGCACCTCCGGCATGCGACATAGCTGTAAGCTGATAGGTAGTTGTTACAAACGGGGTTACATTGAAAGTGTAGGGGTTATCGGTTATTCCATTGATAGTTTGAGGATTAACTCCATTTTCGGTGTATGTGATGCTATAGGGTGGCGTTCCCTTGGCAAAGGTAACCTCAATGGGTACGGTTTGGCCGGCACAGATGGTTGTATCGCCATCTGTGAATTCGGCTGTGGCAGGCTCTACTGAGCCAATAGTAAATATTTGGTCGGTTCCGTTGAATGTTATGGTGGAGTTACACGTTAGTGTTCCGCTGGCAGCATTCCCGGTTATGGTAACTGTTCCGCCAACAATTTCCCAACGGGTGCCGCTCCATCGGACAATCCGTAGGTTATTTAGGTTAGTGATTGTGTTTGCCACATCGGAGGTGCCATCGAGTACTAGCTTTAACCTTGCCGTGTAGGTATTGGGCCCTTTAATTATCCAGAACTCGGTTGATGTAACCTGCGATAGTCCGGGCTCAACACTAAGCGGATTGTAACCATAATCGTTAGGATTCTGTTCCTTATACTCCACGGTCCAGTACGAGTTGCTTGAACCAGCAGGCGCTACAATATTAGTGTTTTTCTTATGGTTAAGGTAACCCACTGGGAATTGATGCTCAGCCGATCCGTTTGCAAGTATTCGCATTAAAGGTCCTCTCACAAAAGCCGATGTTGAAACACTATTTAAACCATCGATGCGCTCCAGTTTAAGGATATTAGCTGGAGTAGTATTTACTACCGAGGCATCGTAAAGCCTTAGGTAGGTTGCCACATTTGTAGGTCCTTGGAGTGTAACCTCTTTGTTATTGTATACACTTAGGTTATTGAACCTATTGCCCACAGCGTTTAATGTAGCATTAATTACCTGATTACCGGTTGAACGGAGTTCAAATGTCTGTCCACTGGGCTCTGCATCGAGCAAAGCGGTTGCATCTTTAATAAGGTTTCCGTTCAGGGTTATTGTTCTGTTGGCCTGAGTGGCAAGTGTGGCGGTATTTAATACAGCAAGTGTATCGCAAATAGTCATGTTGATATTGGGAAGGGTTTTTGTGCCACTTCCGGCAATGATAAGCTTGCGGTATGTGTTGTAGGTGTTGTAAAGCGTATAGCTCGATGTTCCTCCATACTCAACTCCACCGCCAGTACATGTAATAAAATCGTCGTATTTACCCGCAGGCAGCGTATTCGATTCAAGGGCTAAAGTTCCTGTGCCCAGAACTGTACTAAAGTTGTGCCCATATGTGGTTCCAACCTCAAGGCGACCGTTTATGGTCATACGGTAAGTGGTACGCCTGTTACCATTGGTGCTTATGGTATGTTGAGGCCTAATAACTACTTTTACACCGTAAGGTCCATTTGCAGAAGGAATACCTCCATCGGAACGGGACCAGTTTGCAGCATTGTCCCATACCCCGCTATTTTCAGAGTAGTAGGTGATAATACTATCGCCAATGGCGGGATCTTCGCCGGCAAGGTAATCGCCAAGTAACGATGATGTACCAGTAGGATAGCTAAAAGTGATTGTATTATTAACAGCATCAACAGCACCAGAAACCTTTGCCCAGATATCGTTTGTAAGTCGGGCCGATACATAGCTATTCTCGTCACCCAATACATCGGAATCTACATAGGTCATCACAGCCTGTCCTTCAAAGTTTGAAATTCCGGTACTGTTAACGTACCACCAGTACTGCAGAACCCTTGAGGGATCGAGTACGCCAACATGTACCGTATTAACCGGTTTAACAAGAATTTGACCTTGCGATGAATTCTGATTCACGGTAAGCTCAACAGGAGTGTACTTGCCGTAAACACCAATAGGGAATGTGAAAGTTGATGCTCCTGTAGGAATTGTTTTCTCAATTCCAGCATTGTTGCCATAAACGCCATCGGTAAGTATCATCCGGGTAGATGTAAAACCCGAGGGTGCAACAACCTGTGCATTAACGCCTAGCGATAGTTTGTAACTCCCAATGTTAAACACCCCTGTGGTTAGGGTAAGGTTATTGGGCAGTGTAATATCGTTAAGTAGCTTTGCGCCGTTAAGATTGTCGAGTTCCATTAGTCCAAACGTTCCGGTTCCTGATACCTCCTGAAGAACAGACCCCTTGAGTTTAATTCCAGTTGCTGAATTCGCAGGGTTGCTGGAAATGTGTGAGCCATTGTTAATGTAGTTCCCTTTAACCGTTATGGCATTTTCACCATCGATAAGCTGTCCCTGAGCAATGTGAAGTATCCCATTAACCACAGGCGACGACGATGCCGCAAGCGTAACCGATGTAGTTGGCCGTACCTTCATGTGGTTAAACGTGGGCGATCCGCTTATGGTTTGAACGGTGCCTGCAAATACTACAGAATCGGTTGTGCCGTATGTCCAGGTTCCATTGAACTGCAAGTTGCCGTAAAGATATGTATGCCTATTGTTTGAATTGAACGCTGCAAGATTATTATCGAACTTGAATAAGCCGGCAATTCGCAACGGATCGGTCATTAGTTTGACGGTAGCAGTTCGGTTATTGGTGGTGTTACCAGCAATGGTAACATTATTTAGGGTTGGTGTAACATTGATGCTATATGTGTAGTTTGCGTTAAGGGTACCCTGGGAGAAAATGATTTCGCCACCGGTAACCGATGATGACGACGGCACAAGGTAAAGATCGCCAAATGTGGTAGCACCTCCTCTTCGGAATGTAATTGTACCACCCGACATGTTGAACTGGCTACCCGAGTTGCAAACCTCCAGTAAGGCTCTGCCTCCTGCAAGATTTCGACCCTGAATAACTACATTCCCACCGGTTTGAGTATAACGTAACGATCCGGCAAGCGTGCCGCCAGTACGACGTATCTGGGTTTGAACCTGAAGGGTTGCGTTATCAGCAACCTGTAATTCAGGCACATTGTTATAATAGATGATATTCCGGGTTTCTGCCACTGTTCCATCGCCCAAGTCGAGGGTAGCATTACCGTCAATCCTTAACTTCCCGTATAGCGCAATCCCATTGTTGTTACTGGTAATGGTATAGGTACCATCGCTTAGCCGCAGTGCTGATGTTGAGGGAATACTGAAGTAAGCACCACCCGATGAGAGTGTTATGGCATTTGAAGCATTGCTCAAAACAAGAGTGCCGTTTTGTAAAACTATTGACTTGGTTGATAAGTCAGTAGGTGCTCCAAGCGTTATGGCTGTAGTTATTGTACAGGTTGGAGTTTGATTTGTACCCTTATTCACAACAACTCTATAAAGGTCGGGGTTGCTACCGTTCACCTTGGTGAATGTGGCATTGCTTGTACCTGTGAACTCAAGAATGGCATTGTTGTCGCCTGAATTACCGTTAAATAGATCAATTGCGCCGTCGTTCTGAGTAATACCAGTACCTGTAACACGAACTGTATTTACAAATCCGTTCGGGGTACTATTCAGAACACGTAACCTGTTATTGGCGTTGGAAGTTAGGTTGAGCTGGGCAGTAGTTAATGTGCGCTCGGCATCGGTAGGGAACTCAATAATTCCGGCTAGGTAACCACCAATGTTTGTAGTTCCTTCAACTGTTATATTTCCTGTTGAACCTGAACTTAGCCTCAAAATACCATTGCTATCGACGGTTAAGTTCCTTTTTACCAAAATATCGGCATCAATAATAGCAATGCGGTTTCCTAATGTACCCCCTCCACCTTCGAACCGTAAATTTGGGTAGGTTGTAAATGAGGTCGGAATGTTTACAGTTCCATCCTGATGCTGGTAGTAATTGAACACGCTGGTAGCCTCGTTATTAAACTCAGTAAAATCGGCATCAACAGTAGGTATTTGGGTTGGGTTAATCCACATCATAAATGTACCTATCCCTGATACCTTACCCAGGCTGGCTGCGGCATCGGAATCGATAACAAGACGTGATTGATAGCCCGATGGGTTTGAGTTAAAACGAAGTTCAGCACACTCGGCAGTACCGTTCATGACCATAATGGAGTGATAGCCACCATTTGAGGCATGCCCTCCGTAACCAATTATGGCTATATCGCCAGCGGTAGGATAAGTGCCTGCTGCAACGCCAGTGTGGGACTCAAACGACCAGTTATTACCGTCGTGCCAAGCATGCGAATACCAGTTACCATCGGTTACACGGGAGTAGAAAATTCTGACAGAGCCCTGAAAGCGTTCGGTCTTTGCAGCGGTATAATCGGCGTTTGTGAGGGTATGATCCGGAAAACTTATCGTGTTGTTAGCAGCATCAACCCCTGAGGTTTCAGCAATACGTGTTGCTCCCTCAATGCGGCCGGGAACATAAAGGTTTTCATCACCCAGCACATCGTTTTCAACGTATGTGTATAAACAGGCAATAGTTGGTTGAGCGGTAAAACCGGTTTGTTTAACCCGCCAGTAATACTGAAGGGCATCGCCTGAAGAGGTCTGATCCAGCGTGGGAAGCTCGTGAAGAACGGGGATAACGGTTATGTAACCATCGTCGGCAAAGTTGGAAACAGTTATAACTGATGGAGTATACCTTTCGGTACCATCGGTGTTTGTTCCAACCGGGAAAAGGTAATCGCCATTGGCATTGATTTTGCGAACAAATCCACCATCGGACGCTTCGCCTCGGGTGCGAATTAGGGTTTGGATTGTGTAACCCGTTTGTATGTTGGGTGTAAGATTACCATCCAGGGTTAAGCTAAAACGGTCAAGGTTAATTGATCCGTTAGTAAAGGTTAGGTTTCCGGTAATACGTTGGTTGGCTGTGAGGGTTGATAATATATCAACAGCCTCGTTAAACTCAACGTTACCAAAAATACCATTACCGTTACCTCCAATAGTTCGGTTGGCAAGTGCGCCAGCTATAAGAATCTTGCCTAAACCCGTATGGGTGGCTGAGTTAACAATATTGCCTCGTGCAGTTATAGTGTAGCCACCATCGTTCAGGGTACCACTTAAAAGCGACAGTTCGCCATTAAGGTTGATATTACCATTGGTGCCAGCCAATGTAAGGGTTGATGAGGGTTTGTTAACCTCCATTGAGTACAAGTCGCCACTGATTGTTCCGTTTACCGTAAAGGTTGTGTTGGAATTTCCATTGAATATTGTTCGGTTCAAGCCAGGAGTATAGGTGGCGTTGGAACCTATGGTTAAGTTCCCCGATACAGTAAGGTTATAGTTAGGTGTATTGGTTTGCAGAATACCATAACCACTCAAAATAATATTCCCACTCACTTTTACATCGGAGTAAAGCCTTGCACCGTTGGTTCCGCTTGAGGCATTCCTGTTTACAGTAAGCGAGGGTAGCATGGCATTTGGACACTCAATATCGTACTGTGTATTCCTGATAATTTCAAGGTAAACGATACCAGCATCGCTTACAGTGGTGTTACCCTGCGTGGTCATCAACCTAAATGCTCTTGAACCGCCACCGCCTGACGTATTGTAGATTCGCATTGTACCGCCAGTCATTGTAAATAAACCAGCAGAGGTTGCAAAGTTAAAGGCGGCAGTACCATCTAGGCGGCTACCATTCTCAACCAAGCTATAGGGCACAGTTTGCAACGAGGCTGCATTGGTAACGCCTGAAACATCGTAGGTGTACCGGCCAAGTATCTCCACCTCGCCGCCGTACATTGCAAACGATGCAGCTCCAGCATTGCCTGTTCTGATTTGCCGGGTGCTGAGTTTTCCATCATTTACAACCAGCTCACCTCCTTGATCGCCGAAAAGAATACCTCCTGAGAAACGGCTGGAGAGGTAACCCTCGTTGATTTGAAGTTTACCGTATAGGTAAAGCTCTTGTGGCCGGGTATTATCCATGTGTACGCCTTGCGAGGGCAATCCCCATGCAGCGGTTACCTCAGCATTATCATCGGCTGAAATTAAAACCGTTACATCTCTGTCATCTATTACTAAGGCTCCATTTACAGGAATAAAGTACGAAGTTTGCCCGGTACCCGCTACCCCTAATCCCTCGGTTAATGTGGGAATGGTAACCATACCGGAAAGTCTTAATGTCCCATTACGAATCCACAATGCCTTCCTCAACTCAGGATTAACGCCGTAGGTAGGAATAGGGTAACGGTTGCATCCGAATAAACGGAAGTTCTCAGGGGCTGAAGCATTTATATTTAGCTCCACGCTCTGATTTATTCCTTTGTCGATAATCAGGTTGTAGAAATCGGTTTGACCAAAACATTCAGCCACCTGATTATCGGTACCGTAAAAGCGAACAGTGGTTGCCCCACGTGTGGTAAGTGTATCGAAACGGAAAGTGTTAATGTCGTCGCTTACAAAGCGGATCGATCCGTTATTCTTTAGGCTACCCTTAATGTAAACCTGATGGTAAACATCGTAGTAGCGTGGTACCGCCGATCCTGGCGATGTTCCGGGAGCAGGAAGTGTTGCATCGTGGGTTGATGCTGTACCTGTGCGAATACTACCATTGGAGTTAACCAGCAGATCGCCCTGAATATCAATTTTTATTCTGCTATAAATGGTTGAGGTAGGATCGTCCTTATAGATTTTAAACACACCCCTATCAACAATCAGATTACCGTAAACGGTTAGATTATTTAGCAGGGTTGCCACATTTGAGGCATTGGGCAAATTAAACTTCAGGTTGTAGTAATTGGGTTGATTGTTTAGGTCAAAAGCAGCGTCGGGTACGTTGTACTCAACGGTTCCCCCACCAGGCTCAACAATGTTATTAACTGCCACATTGGGCATTTGATTAGTGGCAAGCTTCAGGGTTCCCTGTCCCTCAAGGATTGAAACCACCTCGTTAAAGGCATAGTTCCGTAGGTCGAGTGTACCGCCATCGTTGATATTGATAACTAAACCACGGGTATTGAGGTTGCTGGTAAGGTAAACATTACGACCCTGAAGGATTACCACGTTGTCAGAACTTGCTGGCACTCTACTGCCTACCAGCAGTTGCCCGGCAGGGTCGGTTGTCCAGGTGTCGGGGTCGTTCCAGTCTCCATCCTTGTATGAGTAAAGGGTTTGGCGTACAGTTAAGGGGTCGTAAGCAGTCCACTGTCCGGTAAGCGGTTGAGCAGTGGGTACATACATGGTGTTTGATGCAATTGAGGATCCTGCAGGACTTGTGAATGCCGCCCCGTCCCAACGGTAAACGTTGTACTTGGTATCGTCGCCGATAACATCCAGTGGTGAATATGTAAAGTTTACATCGGCAGCAGTAATGCTGTATCCCGTAGAGGCTGTAACATCCCAGTATCGGATAAGTGCATCGTAGCTGGAGCTAACACTGGGATGGCGTTCTGGAACAGCCCTGAAGCTCAATGTCCTGTCGCCAGTTCCAGTTACAGTAATGCTATTTATTGTGATGGGGGTATATTTCCCCTTTGAACCAACTGGATAAACTCCTGGAATTTGACCACCGGCATTAAAAATTCTTGATAGTTTACCAGAACCATTTGTTTCAATCATGTTTGTTGCTGAGAATGTTCCGCTTATTGTTGCAGTTCGGTAAAGAGTAAGGTCGAAATCATTAAGCTGAACAATGCCTGAAGCGAGGTTAATATTGGTACGCACCTGTACAGAGCCTTCCAAAAACTTTGTGCTTCCGCCATCAATTACTAGGTTACCATACCAATCGCCACCTGTGGGTGAAAATATCATTTGGTTGGCAGTTGAAAGGTACCGGACAATACTATTTGCTGCATTGCTAAAGCGATTTGCCTGGTTTACCTCACCATACAGGTTAAGCTCATGAGCTAGCCCTCCACCGGACATATCGATACGTCCTCCGGAAGCCAGTAAATCGCCATAAACTGTAATATTGCGTAATGTTGTGCCAAACACCAGAGTCCCAGCAGTCATACGCAGGTAGCCATTTACAGTTATATTGCCGGTTATGGTTTTATTACCAGCATTTGTGATAGCTAAGTTCTCATAAATGGGCTCATGGGAAACATTTTGAGTTTGACCATTGTAGGTTACCAAGCTGTTGGGGTCTAAAATGATGTTAGCCCGAACAAAACCAGTTGGGAAGACATTGGTTGCAGCAGGAACATCGCGACCAATGCGGAGTTCCGACGCATTAAGCATAGTTAAGGTTCCCGTAGCATTACCGTAAACCTGATACTCCCAGGTATAGAAAATGTTCTCTTCGCCAATAAGTAGGTTTCCGTTGATGGTTACATCGCCCAATCGCATCTGTCGGTAACCTCCCGATAGAAGATGTAGGTTATGATACGTAGTATTTTTAATATATTGATTATTCAAATCCCTGTTGTAAATTACCGTGTTAGGGTTATACGATGCATCGAGAACGCCAGTGGCCATAGGCTCGTTAGCCCCTAAATAGGTAAGTATCCCCTGGTTAGCCCAAGTTGCCGTTGCACCATTACCGTTAAGGGAGGAGTAAATGTAAACACCGCTACCGGAAGTAATCTGGTTGGTAACGGTAACCCCATCGTTTACAAGAACAGCTCCAGCCCCAAAGAAAACAGCAGAATCGCCCTGTATGGTTGTGTTACCTGTGAATGTTGTGTTTCCTCCGCCGGTTTTATTAAAATCACCATAGTTCTGGATATTTCCGCTTAAACTTAATGCCGATGTGGAGGTTGGAGTAAACTTTCCACCAATATTTACCGTTAGCGTTCCGTTAAACGTGTTTGTGCCACCATTAGCATTATCAATAAAAGCACCACCGTTAATTGTTGCAGAGCTATGAACCAGTATGCTACCAGCTCTTGAATTCAGTATCCCATCGGTAATGGTAAGATTATCAACCTCCATGAGGTTGGCTAACCACATCTCGCCACTTGCTCCACGGTTTATGGTGAGACTAGCCAATCGGTTTGTTGTTCCTGGGGTAGTTTGATCAAAAGCAAAGGTTGAGGTAAAACTACCACTACCGTTTATTACCATATTACCTGTTCCGCCCCCTCTAATTCGGCCGTTATTGGTTCGGGTATGGTTTCCGTTTAGGGTTAGCGTGTAACCGTTTAGGTCAAGATAGTTTGCCGCATCGCTCAGGTTAAAAATCAGATTTCCATCAACGGAAATATCGCGGTTAAGTATAACATTAGTGCGAGTATTGGCTCCAATGCTAACTGTGCCAAAGGCAATGTCGCCAGTTCCTGAAATGGTGTAGGTTTGATCGTTACCTCTAAACCTGAAGGTGATTGATGGAGCTTGCAACAAATCACCGTTATTAATAAAAGCGTTTGGAGTAAGAGTTCCGCCAAATAATTCGATATTGCCGCTGTAGCTTAAGAACTTTTGATTTGGATTATTAAAAGTAATACTATGTATATAAAATATTGACCCGCTTCCACTAATAACATCACCACTTCCTGTTAGGGTTAAGTCGGCATAACGGGTTGTAGATCGCCATAAGTAAAGGTAGGCTCCAGCTCCAACACTTAATGCACCGCTTACATTTACTGAATGCGAAACGCTACCTGCATCCTGTACATACAACCTGCCATTTACGGTTAAATTGTTGGCATTTATAGTTCTATTTGCTGAACTCTCAATGTATACCGTTGTTGCTACAGCTTCAACTGTAAGGGTATTTGTTACATTAATATCCCGAGCAATATATTTATTGCCTGTCGAGTTAAATATCAGATTGTTAAAGTTTGTTTCACCAGTACCAGAACCCTGAATGTACTGCGTTCCTCCGGTTTGACTAAAGTAAACCGTACCGCCAGTAGCATTAAATGCTGGTGAAGCATTGCTTGAGACCACAAGGTTTGCCTTTATGTAGATATCGTTAGCGGTTGTAACCGTAGTTCCTGCCGATATTTCAAGATTCCAGAATGAATTTATACCATTTCCGTTAATGGTAATTGTGTTACCGGAATTATCAAAGTAAGTTGTATTGGCAGTTTGACTGTATGTTCCATTATTGCTCCACGATGTTCTAATGGTAGTGTTTGCTGTTGAACGCAGCTCACCGCTAATAATGTTGAAGTTATTTATTAACACAGCTGAACCTATGCTATAGTAGGTGCCGCCATTAACCACATTGTGGTTCAAAGTGCCCAGGGTATTAAATCCGGTTTCAAAATTTAGGGTACCTGAAACGGTTGGGGTGTTTCCATTACCCAGGTTAAGTACCGATGCAGTATTGCTGCTACCAAATTCACCGCTATTAGAACGGGTAAAACTGCCGTAAACATTGAGAGTGTAACCATTCAAATCAAAATAGCTGTTGGCTGTATTGCTATGGTTAAGTGTAAGTGTACCGTTTACTGTTACATCTCTGTTTAATGTTTGAATGGTCTGATTGTTGTTACCGCATTGCAGGTTGTTAAAAGCAATATCGCCACTGCCTGCAATACTAAAACTATCCATAAACCTGAAAGTCCCTGCAGTAGCGGTGAAAGTTCCACCATTGTTTGTAAAAGCATTACCAGAAGTTCCGGGGTAAAAATCAATATTACCGCTTGCCGTGCTGGTTTTATTGTTGGCAGCCGTAAGAGTAAGGTTCCTGAAACGGAAACTACCTGTTCCTTTAAGTATTTCGCCCTCACCATTTAAGGTAACATCGGTATAACGTGTTGTTGAGTACTGGAGATAAATAGAACCAATATTATTAATGTAGCCGTTGACAACAAGGTTGTGGGTAACGTCAACATTCGGAGTGTATAGGTAGGAATTTGTTGCTGTGAGTTCCAGGTTTCCTGCAACAGTCAGCGTTTGGTTATTTGTGGTACTACTAAAGTAAAGATAATTATACTCATTTATGGTTAGGTTTCCGTTAACAGTAAAGGTTGTACCAGCGCCAAGAGTTTTAGTTCGTAGTGTGGTATTGCTACCCTCTCTGCTAACTATCAAATGGTGATAGGTTGCAGGAGTAACTATTTGGTTCCCATCGCGTGAGTAATTTACTGTTGTTCCTACATTATCAACATCAAAAACACCTGTTGTCATGGGAGCGTTTATGCCCCTGTACTCAAGGGTTGAGTTGTTAACAAAGGTTGATGTTGCTGAAGCGCCATTTAGGGTACCATAAATAATTATTGTTCGGTTTGATGTAAGCGTAATGTTATCCTGAATGGTTACATCGCCGTTAAAGCGAACCTCTCCTGCTCCTGTTCCATCGCCAAGATTGTCTACTGTAAGATTTGATGCAACGCTAACAGTATTAGCAAAACTTACATTTCCGGTATTGTTTGAAATTGCAATACTTTGAGCATTTGTTTGAAAGGTACAGGAACCAAACTGAATGGTACCTGTGGAGTTTTGCTCCAATCCATTAGCCAAGGTAAGGCGACCTGTTGTGTTTACTGCAGTAGTTGTCCATGTTGAACTACCGTTAAGGGTAACCTTGCCCACAAAATCGGATTGGCTATTGCTGGTTATACTTAATGCTCCCGATCCGTTAAGAGTGGTAGTTCCTGTAACCGTTAAAGTTCCTGCGGCTGTTTTGGAAAATGTACCGCTGTTTACCTCAAGGTTTCCAGCTATTGAAGCCGTTCCAATCTGAGCAGTTCCGGTGGAACTGTGGGTAAAGTTTGCCCCAAAAATCATTCTTCCGGTTGTAGTAACTGCACTTGATGTAAATGCCGAAGCGTTGTTAAGCGTTACTGTTCCTGAAAACTGGTTAATGCCAGTATCGCTACCATCGGTGAAAGTCCCATTACCGTTTAATGTGGTAGTACCGTTTACGGTCAAGTTTTGGTTAAAAATGCCAAACGAACCGCTAATAGTAAGATTCCCTTGCACGCTTATTGCTCCACCAGCATTATCTGTCCAACTCAGAGTACCTGGACATGATAAATTGCCTGTTGTGGTCAGGGTATTGTTTCCCGAACCCGTTAGCGTTCCTATTATGGTAAGGGTGGGAATGCTTATGGAAACGTCCAGGGTTATGCTGTTACTTACTGTAACCTCGTTAGTTGAACCATTTCCGGGGTAGTAAGTGGCTGCAACCCAGCTGCTACCATCGTATCGTTCCCAGTATGCAACATTACTCCAATTGCCATCGGCAACAGTACGGAAATCGTTAACATTTTGCGCCACCACAGCACAAACCGACATAATAGCAAGGGTACTTACCAGTAATAAACGTTTCATTTTTTTTGCATATTTAACCTTATACAATTTTACAAAAAGTAATCCATTTTTCATATCTTATTCTTATTCTTTTTCTTACATATAATTATTTTAACAAGCGACATCAATTTTTGCCCGAAAATGTAAAACAGGTTTGGTTAAATGTTAATAATATTAGAAAGTAGGTGATATAGTTGACGGTTGACGGTTGACGGTTGATGGTTGTTAATAAATAAAAGCGATTTTAGTCCTTATGTCGTGCTGAGCTTTGTTGAAGCATTTCTTTTACCCTTCTATCAGATCCCTCGACTCCGCTCGGGATGACAACATGAATGGCTCCCTCACTCACTTTGTCATGCTGAGCCTTGTCGAAGCATCTCTTTGTGCCTTTAATCCTTTATACCTTTTGATTGGTATTACGTCAATTGCTCTTTGCTATGCCTTCCTGATGCGATGAAACGTTTCCACCCTGCTCTTTGGCATATCCATTGCGTGCATCGCAATACATAGGGAGTAGCCGAGGAGTTACAAATATTACGCCCCTACGGGGCTGGAAGCGGTCTTCGTTGTTCGTTACTCGTTGCTCGTTGTTCGTGAAAAACGACCTCACCCCCACCCCTCTCCTGACAGGAGAGGGGAGCGCCGTTAAAGTCTCGCCTTTCAGGGTAGATTTAGAGGGATCATCTAGGTTGAATGTAGGAAACGACATCACTCCAGACCGTCTCCCTGATAGTGAATGGAGCGGAAGAACCATGCAGTGGCATAAAAGCCTGACCTGGCAATGGGTCGGGGGTGGTACGTGGCGGTGGGCTTAGTAAGCGATACCAGATGAGCCACGCCTGCGGCGTGGCGAATAGTATCGCGCAGCAGTTCCACCCGCGGGGCACCCATCGGGTCGGGCTTTTCAGCCTTGATTTTCTTTGGTTCTTTCTTGTATCAAGACAAGAAAGAACGTGCAAATAATTCTTTGTAATGATTTTTCTTTTGCGATGCAAAGTTTCACCTTTGCTCTTTGGTAAAGGCATTTCGTGCATCGCTATACATGTGGGAGTAGACATGGGGTTACAAATGTTTCGCCCCTACAGGGCTGGGAGCATTGTTCGTTGTTCGTGAATCGAGATGGAACACAGATGACGCAGATTATGCTGATTTACACTGTGCAACACCGTGTTTCACTGTGAAACCCTGTGATACCGATTTAGTTGATGGTTGGTGGTTGATGGCATAAGAGATTACCTAAAATCTTTAATCTGAAATCTGAAATCTGAAATTTTAAATTTTTATCCTTTATCCTTTAACCTTATACCCCAAAAACTAAACACTCATTTCCCATTATCGGACTTTATAAATCAAGGTAGATTATCATAATAGTATGATAAACATAATTATACAACTTTTGGATTGGTTTTTGCATTGAAGACATTGCTTATTTTATAGGTATATTTGAAACATTTTTGAAGTAAATTCGAAATAAGTATTATTCGTAACTAGTTAAGAAAACCGAAAAAATTACATATATGCTAGGCTTAATACGTATCAAACCATTTTACATTGCTTTAGGGCTATTTGCATTGGCTACACAAGCATTTGCACAGTACAGTCCAGCAGGCATTGGTAATGCAACTGGAACAAATGGTCAGCCCAAGTTGGTTATGTGGCTCGATGCTTCATCGTTAGGGTTAAACGATAACGATCCCATTGATACATGGACCGATAAGTCGGGGAACGGTAATAATGCAACAGCCCCATCGGCGGGTCAAAGGCCCTTATTCAAAACCAATTATTTAAATGGATTGCCCGCCGTTCAGTTTAATGCTACAAATAGCAATATTCTGAATTTTGATGGTAATATACTTGTTGGTACTGATTTAACAGCCACTTTTGTTTCTGCCCGAAGGGTTAATGGTTATCAACTTTTTGTAGGAGGAACCCGTAGCGAAGCAAACAGAAACATGCATATTGGATGGAGAGATAACACCACTCAATTTTTATGTAACCATTGGGGGAATGATATCTGGACGGACGTTAATGGATTTGCTGGTAGCGGAATTAATAGTTTTGGTATTTTTACAAACCGCTTGGCTTCAGCAGAAGCAGCACCCCAGCGTAGGTTATTTCAAAATGGTCAAGAAATTGGAAATATTAGTGACCCAAGCCAGCTTTTAAGTTACGAAGGGGCTGGATTGGCAAGCTGGACTGGTACATACTATAATGTTGATATTGCTGAGGTAATTTTTTATACAAAGGCTCTTAATGCAGCACAGCAAATCATTTTGAACACATATCTATCAGCAAAGTATAACATTACACTTAACGATGGAACAAATTACTTTTCCAACCCTAATGGATATACCGTTGATTTAATTGGAATAGGTACCACCGATGGCACACAAAAACAGGCTGAAACCGACATTTCTGCTCAAGGGAATCTATTGCTAAAAGAATATTCAAGTTCGCTCAATGAAACCAACGAGTTTGTTTTTGCCGCTCATAATGGCACACCTCATGGTATCGACAATTCTGATTTACCCGATGTTAGCCCCATTACCCTAACAAATAGATGGGCTAGGGTTTACTATTTACAAAGGGTACAGAATGGTGTGACTGATGCGGGTTCAACTGATTTATCAATAGGATTTAACTTCGCAGGAACCGGTATAACACCCAATTCATCAAAAGTGTACTATCTACTTTACCGTTCAGGCACTACAGGTACTTTTTCTGTTGTTCCCAATGGGTATGGCCTGGTAAACAATAACAAGGTTTGGTTTAACCTTACCAGTGCCAATTTCCAAAGTGGATACTATACCATTGTGGAATCGAGCCAGGATGTTCGTACATGGTATTCATTCAACGATGGATTGTGGAGCGATTTCAATACATGGAGTTTAAATCCAGACTATCCCAATAACCCCGCATTTGAGACACCCGGTAACCTTGATAGGGTTGTAATACTAAACGGAAAAACTGTGACAGTTTCGGCACCTGTAACTGCTGGTACCTTAGAGGTTAACAATGGTAAAATTGATTTTGGTACACTTGCTCCAAGTAGTTTCTCATCAATATGGGGTCAACCGGGGGGAATAGTTAGGCTTGCTGCCGATAACTTCCCTAATGGAGACGCCACAGGCTTTGTTTCATCAGGCGGAGGAACTGTGGTATACTATGGTACTGGTTACACGCTTAATGCAGCTCGTGCATTTAACAACGTTGAAGTTGAGCTAAGCTCATCGTCAAACACACTTACCTTGCTTGCCAATTACACCCTAGCCGGTAATTTAAGGATTAAAAACGGTATTCTTAGAATCAACAATGATGTAAGCACCACAGCTCTCACCCTTGATGTTAGTGGCGATGTAATAGTTGATGCTAACGGACAAATTAAGGTAGGCCTTGGTAATACTGTTGGGAGTTATTCTATTGCCAGCAACAATATACCCACTGTTGGACAATACCATAGCATTAGCCATCAATTTAAAATTGGAGGTAACTTAACCAACAATGGTATAGTAAAGCTCACAAACCAAACTGCACCGGTTTACAACGAGTTTAGCTCTACGGGAGCCGTTACACTAACATTTTATGGCAACTCCAATGCAACCTTTCAGATTAATGGTACAACTGATCTTTATGAACTTATTGTTGATAAGGGTTCTGACAGGACTTTTATTCTGGAAGTATATAGCAACAACTACAATAACTTTAGGTTATTTGGTCCTAACAATGTTGGCCGCGCCACAGGAGGGTCGTATACAGCTGCCAACCCTGAGGTTCGAAAAGCTCTATGGATTAAAAATGGTACTCTTAAGTTAACCGGTTCAATAAATATCCCTACGCTTAGCGAGGGAAATGCCGTAAGTGGTAATGGCGATTATCCTATTCCTGCAAATGGTAAGCTTTGGATTGCTGGTCCCGATGTTAAGGTTTACTCTACAGCCAATAATGTATCGCAGGTCCCTGCCGGAAGTTTAGGCGTTAATACCGGTTCAAGCAACCAGGCCCTATCAGTTTACGGAGAGTTTGAGATAACAGCAGGGTACTTTAACACCCGAAACTCGGCGGGATTTATTTTCTGGTCAGAGGCTTCGGCGGTGGTAAAAATTAGTGGTGGACTATGCGATGTTGCCCAATTCCGTAGCGCACACGGTGGAACGGGTGGAAAAACCTCCTTTATTATCTCCGGAGGTGAACTTATGGTTCGCGGTAATCGTCAATTTACATGGAATACTGATTTTCAGTCGGGTTATGAGGTTAATCCCGATGGCGGCGGTGAGATAACCGGAGCATATCCCACTTTTGGTATTATTGATCCCGACGGGGTTTTTCAAATGACAGGAGGTAAAATTTATGTGGCTCAAGCCTCGGGTACCAACAACTATAATAGTAATGCTTTTTTAGTAAACTCCGATCCTTCAAACCACACTGCAACAGGTGGTACCGTTTACTTTTTAATGAACGATGGCGATAACTTTGATTTAATCTCCAGCGGACCGTTATATAACGTTGAAACCCAGAAAACAACTGGTACTACACAGGCCAATATTCACATGGGTAGCGATATATCGCTTAACGGTAGCCTTACACTTAACAGCTACACCACCCTAAGGGCACGCAGGGAGCATAGTAGCTATAACTACCGAACTTATAACCTGGAGGTTGCTCGTATATTTATTATTAACCCTAATGCTCAATACCTAGCATACGATAATACTACCACCCTGCTGGTTACCTACACTAGCAGTTTTTCAATAAATAATCCCGAACTGGTTCTCAACAATTTAGTTGTTAGGAACAACCCAAACTCACCAAATACCCGATTAAATTTTTCTGGAAGTTTCACAACTCTTACTCTTAATAACCTAACCATTGAAAGTGGTGCGGTTCTGAGACACACCAACCAAAACATTGTTGTAAAAGGTAATATTTCCAACTCGGGTACCATTGAGCTCGATAATCCTGCAACCAATACGGGTAAGGTTTTGCTAACTAATCGTGGAATTGTTTCAGCCATTACAGTAACAAATCCCGGTAGCCATACAACCATTCCTACCATTACAATAAGTGGAGGCGGTGGCACTGGAGCTACTGCTGTTCCGGTGTTTAGCGGAATACCTGCCGCAGGGAACGCGCTACCATTGCTGGGCATTGTAATTACAAATGCAGGAACGGGCTACACCTCCGCACCTACTGTAACCATTAGTAGCGGCGGTGCCACAGCAACTGCAACCATTAACACCCAACACCAACTGGGGGGGAATGGGAATGGAGTAGTTGCCAATTTGGAGGTTAATGAACCCCACCCAAGTGAAGCATCGGGCAAGGTTGAAGTTACATACTTGATAGCCAATCAAACTGTTTCAAATCGATTAACTCTAACCAATGGTATAATTGATTTACGATCAAAACTACTAACACTAGATGGCTCATTATCGACCGAGGTTATTACCGACTATTCTACTACAAAAATGATTCGCACCCTTGGAAAACATTCCGATTTGGGTATGCGAAGGAGAATAAGCGGCAATGCAACCTATATTTACCCTTTTGGTGTTTACACAAAAACAGGCGATGGTAATAGGTATACTCCATCGAGCAATGCTATAACTGTTTTTGTTGATTCAGGCTACGTTCAGGTAAACCCTGTTGATGCTGAATTGCCAACACTTGCACCATCGGCTCAATCGGCATTACAGTATTACTGGCGAATACGTCACGATGGATTTACTACTCTCCCAAGAATTTACAATATTTTCTATTTCTATAACACACCAGCATCCTATTACCCTGGGGTAGCAAATCCAAGTTCATGGAGACCTGGAAAAGTGGTTGGAGTAAATAGGATATATGATTTAGGCCCATTGAATTGGGACAATGACTCCAAGAATTTATCCCTTGAGTATCAATACCAGGATGCGAATCGTACAGGAAATACGCCACCGATTCTTCAGGAAGGAGAGTTTACTACTGGTCATAATACCCGATTTGCTGGAACAGTAGAGGTTTTTTATTTACGGGCAAACGGGGACTGGAGAAATAATAATACTTGGTCATACACAAGGGGTGGGCCTGCTGTACCTGCAGGCCGATACCCAATGGCAGGTGATATTGCCGTAATTCGACGTTTAAGTACTAGTTACTCTGGTTTAGTTGAGATTACTAATGCTGAGGCTGCCGCTAAGGTTATTTTTGATGACGAGAATGGTTTTTCAAGTGGTTGCCCTCGCTTATGGTTTTCAACCGCAGCATCATTTAATAGTAATTTCTTTGCAGTTGAGGTTGCCGAAACGCATAAAGGTGGTACATTGAACTACGAAACACATGGCGCCGTTATGCAATTCGACCTATTTACAGGCTATGCTGGACAATTTCCAACTGGCGATTTTGGCGACTTTTTCAACTATCCAAATGCTTTAATAATATACCGAAATGAGGGAACTACAAATCCTGTAACGCTTCCATCATCTGTTACTGAGTATCCTCAGGTTTGGTTCGATCCGCCTAATGCAAAAACATTTATTTTACCTAATACTAAAGTTACCTTCCATGGACTTGTAATCATACCTTATGGTCACGAGCTGCAATTTAATTCAGGAAGTAATGCTAGCGCAACTTTCGAGAAACGTTTGGATATTGGACATTCTTTTGGTTCGGGTATTGTTTCTTTTCCTGGTACTGCTTCTGCAGACCAAACTGTAACAGCAATGTCAAATATTCGCTTAATCAATAACTCGCAGCTAAGAATTATTAACCCTACCGGAGGTGGGAGAACCCATAAACTTATTGCTCAAAAGTCAATTAGTTTAGAAACGGGTTGTAGTATTAACCTCGGCGATGGCAATCCCTCAAACACTAATGTTACCTTAGAATTAGCTGGTGCAAGCACCGATTCGCTTTATGCTGCTGGTACTGCATCTGTAAGCCTGTCGAGGTTAGCCATGAATAAAGGTGAAACCGCTTCAAATCAATTCAAGTTCAATTGGCCATTTACACTTACAGGTCCTTCAAATGGAGCCACATCGGAAAAGGCACTGCTGCTCCAGAGCGGAACTTTAGTTTTAAATCATCCATCAATCGATATTGACATCAACTCCGGGGGTGAAGACTTTGAAATACCCTCAACTGCAGGATTGCTTATAAACCAGGGTACTATTAGGGTTACAAATCCTGGCAATAGTGGAATAAAACTCGATGGTTTTCTTGGTATTGAAGGCGAGGGGGCCAATCAGGGACGTTTAATACTTGACGGCGGTGTGGGTTCCAATAACTATATTGAATACTCATCGTCAGGCAAAGCTCAAATTGATGTTAAAGGCGGGTACCTTGAGGTGGGTTCGCAAATTCGCTCATCAACCCTAAACAATCTTGGCGTGCTCAGGTACCGACAATTGGCCAAATCGGGAGCGCCAACATCAAATGTTATTGTGGGTACCCGTTCAGCTCCTATTAACAACCGTGGTGTGTTTGAGGTAATGAATCCTGGCAGTTTATTCCAGCTCTATAATGGTACCTTAACCATTGTTCGTGGGCACGATGATTACGGTACCGAGAGTCGTGCGGCTCTATATCTCGATCCTGAAACCTTTGGAACCAACCAATGGCCTACAATTCAAATAGGCCTAAATGGAACAACTCCAACTACTATACCCATCACCATAAATTCAACTAAAACATTACCTCGTTTAACTATTGACCAAAACACCCTAGCCAAGTTAAGCATTAACAATTTGAGCGTACAGGGCAACATGGAGATTAGAAGTGGGGCTTCGTTTAATGGTAATAACCTTAACTTAACGCTTTTAAATAATTTAACCAATAACGGTGTACCAAATGTTTATACAAATACCTTAAATTTTGAAGGCAGTGAGCAAACCATTAGTGGTAGCGTGATTGCCAACCATGTAACCATCAACCCTACTATATCGGTAACGCTTAATAGCGGAGCTTTACTAACCGTTAACGGAGATTTGAATATCAGCAGTGGAATACTAAGCGACGGGCAAAATATTATTGATGTTAAAGGCGATGTTTACAACAACTCATATCACATTAGTCCCAGTAATACAACTGGAGGCTTAAGATTCAACGGAACAACAACGCAACGAATATACGGAGATGGACAATTTGGTAGGATTGAAATTGATAACCCTAACAAGGTATACCTCGAAAACAGCATTACGCTTAATAGCCCGTTAAAGATAACCAATGGTATATTCCATATCCAATACCATAAGTTAAATTTGGGGCTGAATGCCAACATAGAGGGTAGTGGTTTTAGCAATTCAAAAATGATAGCCGTTTATGGCGGGATGTTTACGCCATCGGGTGTTTCAAAAGTTCTTCCAACGCTTTCGGGATCAAGCCCTACGGATCCATACAATCCTTCTGACCCAGCTTATACATGGAATATAACCCTCCCAATTGGAGCAGATGATGGAACCAACCAGCGATATATGCCAGTTGATATATATTTAGCCAACAACAGTTCAGGTGGTTCACTCAGAATAGTTCCAGTTAATACCCCTCATCCTACATTTACTGATCCCGGTCAAACCGACCATGTACTCAACCAGTACTGGGAGGTTGAAAGTACAGGTATATCGCAGTTTACTGCACTTACCCGTATGCATTATACCACCGATGCAGTTAAGGGTTCTGAGGTTGACTATATTGGCGCTAGCCTTTACGATGGCTACTGGAGCAAGTTTCTGGAATCAACCTCTCCACCCATTGTTGTGGTTGACGAAGATAACGATTGGATTAACTTTATACACAATAATCAGAATCTGGTATCGGGCGATTACACCGCCGGTGAACCCGATTATATTCCTGACCGTGTTCCGCTATTCTATTCCAAGAAGAATGGTGACTGGACCGATCCCACTACTTGGGATCGTGACGATGGAGGCCCCGTGCCAGTAAATGGACCTGTTGGGCAACGTGTTCAAATTAGAACAGAACACACCGTTACTATCCCAACAAACTATATACGTTCGTACGAAACTACGATAAACGGACGGTTAGAACTGGGTAGTACTATTAACCACATATTGGGGTACGTGAAAGGTTATGGAACTCTTTCATCGTATACCAACTCCATTCCAACAGGGAACTACACCAATTTCTTCAGCTGCGGAGGTGGTACCATGGAGTATGGTGGGACAACCGACTATACATTGACCGATAGGTATACCTCATATAATAACCTTACAATTACAGGCTCGGGCATTAAATCGTTGCCTTCAAATAAAAATATTAGTATTTGCAATAATTTAGCCATAAGTGGAACGGCAACTTTAAATACTACAAACAATTACTCCTTGACTGTTGGAGGAAATATAACCAAGGGAGCAACAGCCAATTTTTACGCTGAATATCCTAATCAAACCACAGTTCTGAATGGGACTCTTGAGGCAACTGTTAGCGGCGATTTTACAGGAACAACACAGAACCGATTCAACAACCTTATAGTATCAAAAAATACAACCTTAAACGGTCCGGTAGATGTGTATAAATATTTAACTCTTGAGAATAATGCCATAGTTTACACTTCGCAAACAAACCTGTTAAGGTTAACCAATGCTTCATACGGTTTGGGTACTATAAGTGCCGGAAGTTATGTAGAGGGCCCTCTTTCAATCAATAAAACTAACGGAACCTCTCAGGATTTTCCTATTGGTAGAAACGGAAGAAAAAAGATTACCTCATTCCTAAACGTTAACCATGGGGTGGGTGAAAATTACTGGGCTGCAGAGTATTATAACTCAAACTTAGGTTCTGGTTACTATGATGCAACCAACTTCGATTCTCCAATAACCAATGTTTCATTATCGGAGTATTGGGTTTTAAAAGGCCCATCAGGCGCAAGTTCTACTCTTAGGTTTACTTTAAATGGAACCAGCGATATTGCTGCTGCTTTAGGCAATGGCAACCTATCAAATCTTAGAGTAGTGCGTTGGAATCCTTCAACCTCAAAGTGGGAAATTGTGGGTACCAATGTATCGATTACTGGTACTGTTAGTAATGGTACTGTAACCACAACAAGTTCTGTTACCTTTGACGGTACCAACCAGTACTTTACCCTTGCGTCAGTTCAGCTAATTGTTGCCCCAACTGCTCATATCACTTCAAATAATGCATCTATTTGTGAAGGCACTGCCTATAACCTTACTATTGAACTCACCGGAAATGCTCCTTGGACAATAAGCTATACCGATGGAACCAACACCTATAGTAATGTTGTGATTAATTCCTCACCTGCTTCAATTCCACAGAATCTAGCTATTGGAAATTACACTTTCCAAATTACCTCGCTTGTGGATAAGGATAATATTCCTGGCACAATTTATGGTTCAAACCCAGTTGTTACTGTTTATAAAATGCCTTTAACTACTTTCAATTTATCGAATACTGGGAATATATGCGGAGGTATTACATCTAATGTTCTGCAAGATGGTTCAGAAAATGGATTTAACTATTCACTTTACATCAACGGAGTTCCTTATGGTATTACATTGGCGGGCACCGGAAGTAACCTTACCTACTCGGGAGTTGACCAAGCAGGTATTTATACTGTAAGGGCGTTTAACCAACTTAACCCTTCGTGTGGGGACTGGTTAGCTTCAAGCACAACCATATTCTTAGGTTCAACAGCAACTGCAGAGATAAAACAGTTGCTTACATCGCCAAACGCATGTGAGAACAATGAAGTTCAGTTACGGTTGGAATTTACAGGAACCCCTCCATTCTCATTTACAATTTCCGATAACCATGGGCATAGCTGGAATAGAACAGTTGCTTTAGGAGAATTAACAGGTACAGGCCCTTATACATTTAATTACACTATACCCGATAACCCGACTTGGATATCGCCTGCTGCCCCACCAACTGTTTATACTTACACCATAACGAGTATATCCGATGATTCAGGTTGTGGAGCTGGAACTGTTATAGGCAGTGGAGTAAGTGTAAATGTCTACAAAATCCCCGAAACCGGGCCACAGTACCATGTACCCAATAACTTTTCATTCTAGCCAAACAGAACCCTGGTGATGAGCCGGGGTTTTTTGTTTAGTATTCAGTGTGCAGTGTTCAGTGTTCAGAGAGGTGTTTCGGGTTTGGTGTTTAGTGTTTGGTGAAAATCAGCGAAAATCGCCCCAATCTATGCTATCTGTGTTCTATTGAATTTTCTATCAACTGTCAACCAACAACCAAACAGGTATCACAGAGTTACACAATGTAACACGGTGTTTCACAGAATAGCATTCACGAACAACGATTCACAAACAACGAACAACGTCTCAAGCCCTGTAAGGGCGTAATATTTGTAACTCCATGACTACTCCTGCTCTAAAGCGATGCACTCAATACTTTTTCCAAAGAGCAAGGGTGATGCTTTGCATCGCAAAAGTAGTCCATTGCCAAGAGTGAAGGCCTTAAAACTATCAATAAAGCGTGAAGGTACAAAGAGATGCTTCGACGAGCTCAGCATGACAAGGGAGCAGAAGGTAAGATAGGGTTTTTGTCATCCCGAACATAGTCGAGGAATCTCATCAAAGGGTAATAGGAAAAAGAGATGCTTCGGCTAACTCAGCATGACAGGAGAGAATAAAACGATGTTTTTTCAGACTTGCAATTACAAAAATCTTTTGTGTGATGTTATGATTTTGCTGTGCGTTATGGTTATATTTGCGTGAGGGATACGGAGGGTGCGCAGCAGCACATCCCCGCCATGGGAGGGGATTGCCGGAGCGAAGCGGAGCCCGCAGTAGCCCGACCCCTTTAGGGGGCACGCCCAAATACTTTTTGTTATGGATATTACACTTAATAATTTGCCGGAACATATTGATACCAATAAGGCCACTATCACCGTTAATGAACTTCTGGCGGTTAAACGTTTTACGTTTAGGATGCTGGTGGTGAAGGTGAATGGTAAGCTGATTAAAAAAGACGAGTATAGCATGGCAACCATTAAGGATGGCGATGATGTGCAGGTTATTCACCTGATAAGCGGAGGTTAATATGCAGGTGAACGAGATTACTTTCTGGAAATGGTTTCTCCCCAAGCTCAGGAATAAGTTTTTCCTCACTACCTTAATTTTTGCTATTTGGATGCTGATTTTTGATAGCAGCAACTGGATTGAGATGTTTGCCGCTAAGCGTCGAATCAAGGGCCTAGAGGAAGAGAAAGTGTACTACCTCCAGAAGATTGAAGAGGATAAGAAGAAGATAAAGGAGTTACGCACCAATGCCGAGAACCTCGAAAAGTTTGCCAGGGAGCAGTACCTTATGAAAAAGCCAAACGAGGATATTTTTATTGTTGACGAAAACGATTTGTAGCCTATGAACTTTTTTGCCAGCCACTGGGGTAGTATAGATGGTGAGGATGTAATGATTTACTCCATAACCACCGAGGGGGGATTGGAGGTATCGGTATCGAACCTGGGCGCAGCCATGGTGGCCATGCGCCTGCTGAACGACGAGAACGAAACGCTCAACCTGGCGTACGGGCTTTTACGCCCATCGGATTACCTTAAGGCCGATTACTACCCCGGTGTGATAGTTGGCCGGTATGCCAATCGTATTGCTAACGCTAAATTTACCATTGGTGCCGAAGAGTTTGAGCTAAGCGCTAACGAGGGTAAGAACATTCTACACGGCGGCAAGATAGGCTTTAGCCATAGGGTTTGGGAAACCGTAATGTTTGAGGAGCATAACGGGGTTTGCATGCTGGAGTTTTACCTAAAAAGCCCACATGGCGACCAGGGATTTCCGGGAAACGTTGAGGTTTGGGTGATATACCAGATTACCGATGATAATCAGGTGAGCATTAGCTACCGCGCTGTTACCGATAGGCCTACCCACCTAAACCTTACCACTCACGGATATTTTAACCTGAGCGGTTTTGAAACCGATGTGCTTGACCACATGCTGCGCATAGATGCAGACCATTACCTGCCGGTTAACAGCGAGCTTATTCCTACCGGCGAAATCCGCGAGGTTAATGGCTCACCCTTCGATTTCAGAAGGTTTAAGGCCGTTGGGGCCGATATTGACCTGGTGGGAACTTGCTACGACCATTGCTATGTGCTGAACAACCCCACAATTGATAATCCGTCGGTGGCGCTGTACAACCCCAAAACCCATATTGGGTTAACCATTTACACCACACAGCCCGGTATTCAGCTTTACACCCCCATGAATAGACCAAATGTTGCCAACCCCATGATAAAACTACCCGAAAAAGGTAACTGGGCGGTATGCATGGAACCCCAACACTTCCCCAATTCGCCCAACGAGGGGAGGTTCCCCTCAACACTGCTGCTGCCCGGTCAGGAGTACGACCACACAACAATCCTTTCAGTAACCGTAGGTGGGGTTGATGAGTAGGAGTGGGAATGATTCGGAATAGACAGAATATGATGGAGTTAGAGGAAGTTAGAGGAATAGTGAAAAGTGAAAAGTGAAAAGCGTGAATAAAAGTCGTAATGAGTCGGAGTAAGCAGAATATGTGGGAGTTAGAAGAAGTTAGAGGAAGTTAGAGGAAGATGAACCGTGAACCGTGAACCGTTAAAAGTTAAACGTGTGAATAAAAGTCGGAATGATTCAGGATGATTCAGGATGATTCAGGATGATTCGGAATAGAATGAATATGATGGAGTTAGAGGAAGTTAGAGGAATAGTGAAAAGTGAACATCTAAACCGAAGTGCCTTGAATTAACAAATTCATCCAGGCTAATAAAAATGGGGTGCGGATAAATTTTAGAGGAGATTAGTCAATAGAAACAAAAAAAACAATAACTTGTTTGTATTGACTCTTAAAATAAAAAAAGGGGCATTAACGCCCCTTTTTCATTATTTGCATGAGGGTTAATCGAAAAAGTAATCCTCAATAGTCCACATACAGGCTGTAACCAACTCGTTATCGTTAAAAGCGTTACGGTTAAACTCCCGTATCTTCTGCATTACCATTTTGGCTTTTTCGTCCTCAGTTATCTGGATGAATACGGTTGAGTTGTAACCGGGCCATACCGGGTTGTTGAAACGGTGGTCGCCTTTCTTATTCTTGGCTGTAACCTGCTCCACAACCTGAAAGTCGCGAACGTTGTTCTCGTCAAGCATCTTGAGCAGCGGCTCAAGAACAGCAACGTTGCAGGTGCAATATATCATCTTCATGGCTATGCTTCTTTTTTAGTTAAACAGAATGGATTTATTACCCTCGGCTTCTTTTTTTCGCTCTTTACCATGGAAAATGGCGTAAATAGTTGGAACCAGCAACAGGGTGATAAGTGTTGAAACCAGTAGTCCCCCAATCATGGTGATACCCAGGGGTGAGTATGCCTCGCGTCCCATACCGCTGCTGGTAGCCATGGGCACCATACCCAAGAGCGTTGTAAGCGTAGTCATAAGCACCGGACGTAAACGGCTTCGGCCTGCTTCGGCAATGGCATCGTAAAGCTTGTAACCGCGCTTACGGAGCAGGTTGGTGTAGTCAACAAGCACTATACCGTTGTTTACCACTATACCCATGAGCATAATCAAACCCACAAAAGTTGTGATACTTAGGGTTAAGCCGGTTAGCTTGAAAGCCCAAACCACCCCAATAAAGGTTGCCGGCACAGCAAACATGATGATGAATGGGTCGCGGAAGCTCTCAAACTGAGCGGCCATAACCATGTAAACCAGCAGGATACCAAGCACAAGGATTAGGTATAGGTCGCTAAACGACTCGCCTTGCTCAGTGGTTTGACCGGCAACCTCAACGGTAACATCGCTGGGAATGTCAAGGATGGCAATAATACGCTTGGCCTCCTTTTGGGCTTCGCCCAGCGACACATCGTTTAGCTCAGCCATAACCTTAACCACACGTTGTTGCCCTTTACGGTTAATCTGCAGTGGGCTGGTTCCCATTTCCACCTCAGCTACAGCCGATAGCGGTATGGTTTGGTTCAGCAGGTTTTTAAGCTGTATGTTGCGGATTTGGCTGATATCGTTACGGTACTCGGGTGAGTAGCGCAGGGTTATATCGTACTCATCGCCTCCCTCCTTGAACTCGCCAGCCTCAGTACCATATATACTCTGACGAACCTGTAGGCCAATCATGGCTGAGTTCAGGCCCATGGCCGAAGCCTTGCGCTTATCAACCCTGATTTGAACCTCAAGCTTACCCTTATCGACATTGTTGATAACATCGCTAAAGTATTTGGATTGGCGCATGCGGGCAGTAATGGCCTCGGCCGTGCTGTTTATAGTACCAAAGCTGTTGCCTGAAACCTCAATCTCAATAGGTTTTTTATTACCTGTTACGGCAGCCGAGAGGATACTACCCCCAAGCAAGCGGAAGTTCTCCACTTCGGGTATGGCTGCAATGCGTGGGCGAATTCTGTCGGCAATCTGTTTTGCTGAATGCTTTCGCTCGTTGGGTTTTGAAAGGTGACACATCACGGTAGCAATATTTTTACCCTCACTAAACCCTACCGACGACAAAAGCCCCTCCTCGGTTTGTCCGGAAACCGATGCCAATGAGCCGGGAACCATCTCAGGAATCTCATCCTGGAAGATTTGCATAACCAATTGAGCCACGCTATCGGTTTTAGTGGTTGATGTTCCCACTTCGGTTTCAATTACAGCAACCACATCGCCAGCATCGAACTCAGGAATGTAGTCGGTTCCTAGGCCCTTACCAACCCAAAGGCTGAATGCCAGCAGGGCAACCGTTACTATAACAGTAAATGTTTTGTGGTGAACAACCCATGCCAATGCTTTTTTATAGCCATTTTCAAGTTTCTGAAACATACGCTCACTCCACTCGAATAGCTTTCCGTGGCGGCGTTTTTCGTTCTTCTTCATGCCCTCAAGCATTTGCGACGATGCCATTGGGGTTAGGGTAAGCGCTGTGAATAATGAAGCTATTAAGGTTACTGAAGTTAGTATGGCCAGCTGCTTGAACATGATACCCACAATTCCACCCATGAATATCATGGGCAGGAATACTACAATGGTGGTGAGGGTTGATGCTGAAATTGCCATACCCATCTCACTACTGCCGAAAATTGCTGCCTGCTTGGGCTTAGCCCCTTTCTCAATATGCTGGGTGATATTCTCAAGCACCACAATGGCATTATCCACTACCATACCCGATGCCACTACCAACGACATCAAGCTGAAGATGTTGATTGTCCACCCTGAAGCAAACATCACAATGAATGCCACAATCAGCGAGAAGGGTATTGTTATGAAAATGATAAAGCTCTGCTTCCAGTTACGCAGAAATGCCATAACCACAAGCACCACAAAGAACAGAGCATACCAGAGCGATTCGGAAAGGTTGTTGATGGATTCGGTGATAAGCTCGTCGCTCTTCATCACCTCGGTAATGCTAACATCCGATGGTAGGGCGGGTTTAATTTCAGCAACCTTTTTACGTATTTTCTTAACCACCTCAAGGGTGTTCTCGCCCGATTGCTTTTGCACCATCAGGGTGACCCCTTTCCCGTTTGTGGTTCTTCCCACATCGTCCTTCTCCTTATACTCATCGCGCACCTCGGCCACATCGCTAAGGCGAATAACCTTACCGTTGAAGCTGATGAGCGCCAAGTCACGAAGCTCATCAACGCTGGCAATTTCGCCGGGAATGCGAACTGAGTAGTCGTCGTCGCCCACCTTTATATTTCCACCTGGGATAGAAATATTCTGTGCCTTTAGCACGGTTGCCACCTGGTTGAGCGACAGGTTGTAGGCGTGTAGCTTAACGGGGTCGATATCAACCTTAATCTCCCGTTCGGGTGCGCCTATTACAATTACTGAGCCCACTCCCGGCACCTTGCGAAGCTTGCTGGCCACCTCATCGTCAACAATCTTGTAAAGCCCGTTATAGCTCTCGTTGGCGGTAACGCCATACACCAGAACAGGCATCAGTGAGCTGTTTACCTTGAAAATAATTGGGTTATGCGCATCGCGGGGGAGTTTATTCTTTACCAGCTCAATAAGGTCGCGGGCATTATTGGCTGCCGAAGTAATATCGGTTCCCCACTCAAACTGAAGCTGAACAAACGATACGTTCTCCTTGCTTTGCGATGTTATCTCCTTTAGGTGTTCCGTTCCCGATAGGATTTTTTCCAGCTTTTTGGATACCTGCTCTTCCACCTCATCGGCGCTGGCGCCCGGATATACGGTAATTACCGTAAGAGTGGGTAACTCCATTTCGGGCATAATGTCGAGCGGTAACCTGGTAAGCGATACCACGCCAAAGAGCAGGATTGCCACAAACAACATGGCTGTGAATACAGGCCTTTTTACGGCAACTTGTGGTAGTTTCATGTTCTTCCGTTTTTTTAGGATTTTACCTGTTGCTCACCTTAACCTTTAAACCGTCGTTCACGCGGTTTTTGCCTTCGAGGATAATTTCGGTACCTGCATCGATACCCCTAACGGCAACATACTCACCAATGGTTTGTAGGCGCTCAACCTTAACACGGTGAACGGTATCGTTAACCACAGTAAATACAAAATCGTCCGATGTGCCAGGCATACGGTAAATGCTACGCAGGGGCACCACTGCCGATTTCACCTCGGGTAGCATTACATCAACAAAGGCAAACATCCCCGGTTTAACCTCCATGTTTGAGTTGGGAATGGTAACCTCAACCGATGTGGAACGGGTTGTGGTTGAGAGCATGGGCTTAATTCTATCAACCTTTCCCTGAAAGGTTTTTCCGGGCATACCATCGAGCTTAACCACCACCGGTAAGCCTTTACGGATATGGATTAAATCCTTTTCGTTTACATCGAACTTTACAGTGGCAGGGTCAATTTGCATCAGCCTAACAATGCCCGAACGCATGGAATAGCCGGGCTCCAGACCAGGGTTAAGGAAGTACACTTCTCCTTCCTCCATCATTCGCTCGGCAATTATGCCACTGAAGGGAGCGTAAACCTGTGTGTTCTTTTTAACCATTTCGACCTTTGCGGTTGAAGCATCGTACTTAGCCTTAACATGGTCGTACTCCATCTCGCTTATGCTTCCCTTCTCGCGTAAGCGCGATACACGCTCAAAATCCTTCTTGATGGTTTCGTGCTCAATCATTGCCTGGGTAAGCATCTCATCGGAAAGTTCCACAATGAGATCGCCCTTTTTAACCATCTGGCCCTCCTCAAAATAGATTTTTTCAACCTTTCCGGGCAGGGTAGCGCCTAGGTTTGCCTCCTTGTTAGCAAATACTGTACCTGTAAAGGTTAGAACCGGATTGAAAGTGCGCTCTTCAACCCTGATGGTGGATACAAGAGGAACATTCACTTCGCTTTGGACTTGCTCCTGCTTATTGCCACTGCACGATACAAAAACCAACGCAGCAGCTGCTGTAAATAGTAAAATTAATCGTTTCATGGTTTAATATTTTGTAGTTTTAATTTGTTCAAAGTTCAAGGTTCAAGGTTTTCACTGGTCAACTTTTAAAATCAACTATTCAGTTGAATACCCTTCTGTACACTGTACACTGAACACTATTATCTATTTCAAACTTCCCGTAACCCGTTTCAGGTTAACCACATTCAGCCTGTATTCCATGCGGGCATCAATCAGGTCGCTGAAAGCATTCTGCCACATGGCTTGAGCCTCAAGCACGTCGGAAATTTTTTGGCGGCCACTCTCAAAGGCATCGCGGGCAACCTTTAGGTTTTCCTCGGCCTGTTTTAAGTTTACCTGAGCCATCTCAACCTTCTTGATTGACTCGTTGAGCTGAAAAATGGCCTGCTGCACCTGAAGGCTAATTAACTCCTTAGCTTCGTCCATCTTAAGCTCAGCTACGCGCTGCTCGCTTCGGGCTGCCTTAAGGGTATGGCCACGGTCGTTCCAGTGGAAAATGGGAACATTTATAGCAACGCCTACGCTCCAGTCGCCACCAAAGTTCTCGGTGAGCCCGTTGTAGGGGTTGGGGTTAAAGAACATGTAGTTGGCAGTTAAACCAATGTTTGGCATGTAGCGCGATTTCATCAGGTTAACACCGGACTTGGCAATATTGATGGTTTGGTTAAGCGCCTCAATCTCAGGGCGGCGGGCCAAAGCCGAGTCGGTGTAGTTCATTTGGGCTATGGGCTCCATTAGAGCTGGTAATGAGTCAGCTATAACTATATCGGTATTTAGGGGTAATCCTACCTGCTGGCAAAGAGCCATTTTGGATAGGGTAAGTCCGTTCTGCGCTTTCAGCAGGTTTAGCTCGGCCTCGTTTTTCTTTACCTTTACCTTAAGCAGGTCATTCTTTATGATTATGCCCTCGGCATAATAGTTTTCCAGGTCGGTATTGAGCTTATCGAGCAGGGCAATGTAAGCCTGAACCAGCTTAACCTTTTCGGCCACTGCTGCAACGCGCCAGTACGATTCCTCTGTTTTGTATAGTACCTCGGTACGTTCAGCTTCGCTTTGTGCCCGGGCTAACTTTTCGCCATACTTTGCAATACGGTAGGTTTCCCTGATTTTTCCACCTGTAAAGATGGGCTGGGTAAGGTTAACACCTGCCACGTAAACATTCTTATTGCCAAACTCAGCCTTATCCTTTGGGAGCCAGGTATATCGCTGAAAAAGGGGGTTCCCATCGCTATCGGTATAGGGTTGTCCGGTACTGGGGTCAATGGCAAAGGTGCTACCAAAAACCGATGGGTTAAAGTTTGGATTTGGGGTTCCATCGGGGAGGGTTGGGCTAAGGATTGCGCTATTAAGTCCGCCGGTTACCGGGTCAATGGCCGTGTAAGGTATAACCGGAAGCATCAAATCCTTATCGAGCAGGCTAAACTTTTTGTTGGTTCGGGTGTAAAGCCCGTTTGCGCTAATACTTGGCAGGAATTGCGTTTGTGCAGAACGCTTCAATGCCCCTGCCGCCTCAACATGCTCATCGGCAATTAAAACCTTCTGGTTATGCTCCAGCGCCATTTGCCGGCACTGTTCCAGAGTTAGAACTTGCTGACCCGAAACATAGCCAATACCAATTAGCCATGCTCCGAAAAAAGAAACCAATCTTAAAATCTTCATAGCTGATGTATGTTAACGTTTTACAATTCCGTAGAAAAGAATATCGAGCATATCGTCAATAACCATATTAAGGCTCTCCACACCCATGGTTGAGGTAACCAGTGGAATCTCCAAGCCTTTCATGGCCGTAACTATGGCCAATGCCGATAGGTTTAAATCCTTCACCTTGAGCTCATTCCTATTTATACCCTCCTCAAGCATCTGTTTTACAATGGTTATTTCCTCGTCGTCGTACTTTTTCCTGAACTTTTCGGTTAGCTCCAGGTTCATTAGGTCGTCGTTCTTGAGGATTTCCATGTAGTTTGATAGTTGCTTGATTAAATCCATGCGCATCTTAACGTAGGAGCGAAGCTTTTCGGTAACGGGCAGCCCACTCTCAAGTATCTCCTTAACCTTAACCCTAAGCAAATTGGCTTCCCGGTCAACCACTGCCTGAAAAATCTCCTCCTTGCCCTTAAAGTAGTAGTAAATGGAGCTTTTGCCCATTCGTAGCGCCCGGGCAATATCCTCCATCGATGTTTTCTTAAAGCCATACCGGCTGAAAACTTCGGTGGCAGCGCTTATTATATTCTCGCGCATCCCTTTGTGGCTATCATCTAACTGGTTCATATTTATTGAATTAGAATATTCGAACGAATTATTAAAGCGTTCCAAAATTACAATACGGAAGGAGTCGTTATCTAAAATATTCGACTAAATTGTGTTAAAATTCGAAAAAATATTTTATGTGGCAGTAAATCAGTGTAATAATAATTTGAATGGAAATAGCATGAAATTTTTATAAACTGATAGTGAGAGTAAGGCTTTTGCAATAATATGTCCATATGCAATCGATTACATATTGATAGAAGTCATTTTTTATTGCTATTTTTAGGGGTATTTTTATAGCTGCGAATATTATGAATTCGATAATTAAACCAAAAGCATAAATACTATGGACGTTAAGGAAATGGCAAAGCAGCACAAGATGCTGACCCAGTGGAACTACCAGTGGAAACCACTTTACCGTGGTTACACCGATAAAACCTTGTACATAAACGTTGGAACCAACGAGGTTAAGGAAAAACCCGTACCCCCAATCATGAAGGAGAAATTCATTGGCGGTAAGGGTTACGACCTGCGCCTTTTGTGGGATGCAACCAAACCCAATACCAAATGGAACGACCCCGAGAACGAGATTGTTATCTCTTCGGGTCCCATTGGCGGTATCACCCAGTACTCTGGTACTGGTAAATCGATAGTTTGTACCATCTCGCCCCAAACCGATATTGTTATCGACTCAAACGTAGGTGGTTTCTTTGGTCCTTTCCTCAAGTTCTCAGGTTTTGATGCCCTTGAGATTCAGGGAAAGGCTAAAAACGATGTGATCATTTACATCGACGGCGTTGAGCATAAGGTTGAGATTTTTGAAGCTCCTGCCGAGCCTCTCGATAGCCATATTCTTGGCGAGGTGCTAAGCGAGATGTTTGCCAAGGACGAGGCCGATAAAAAGAACATCGGCATAGTATCAACTGGTGCTGCTGCCGACCATAGCCTGATTGGTATGCTGAACTTCACCTTCTACGATCCCAAACGTAAATGTATTAGGTTGAAACAGGCTGGTCGTGGTGGTATTGGTACCGTTTTCCGCGATAAGAAAATTAAAGCCATTGTTTGCAAGATTCCCGGCGTAAAGGGTAACCTCAACAATGTGGCCGATCTTGAGGCCATTGCCGAGCGTGGCCGCAGGTTCAACCGCGAAATCCGCGAGCTCGACGATAAACAGTGCCAGATGCGCAGCAAGGGTACAGCCCACCTGGTTGAAATCATGAACGATTACGACCTGCTCCCAACCCATAACTTCCAGTACGGCTCGCATAAGGATGCTCACAAGATTCATTCCGATGTATGGAAGAGCTACTTCACCCAGGGTGTTCCCGATGGTTGCTGGATTGGTTGCAACATGAGCTGCGCCAAGGGTGTGGATAAGTTCGAGATTAAAACCGGCCCCTACAAGGGACAGAAAGTGATTGTTGATGGTCCCGAGTACGAAACCGCTGCCGGATTAGGCTCCAACTGCGGAATTTTTGATCCTGAATACGTTATTGAGGCCAACTTCTACTGCGATACCTACGGCATTTGCACCATCACCTGGGGCACCACCATGGCATTCATCATGGAGTGCTATGAGCGCGGTATTCTTAATAAGGAGCGTACCGGTGGTCTGGAACTCAGGTTTGGCAACAAGGATGCTGCCCTTGAGCTGCTGCACCAGGTTGCCCGAGGCGAAGGCTTTGGTAAACTTGCCGGGATGGGCGTTAAAAAGCTTAAGGAACACTTTGTTAAGGAGTACGGTGCCGATGAGAAATTCCTGAACGACATTGCCATGGTTAACAAAGGCCTGGAGTACAGCCAGTACGTTTCAAAGGAATCGTTGGCACAGCAGGGTGGCTACGCCATGACCAACAAGGGCCCACAACACGACGAGGCTTGGCTCATTTTCATGGATATGGTTAACAACCACATACCAACCTTTGAGGATAAGGCCGAGGCGCTGCACTACTTCCCCATGTTCCGTACATGGTTTGGGCTTCAGGGTCTTTGCAAGCTCCCCTGGAACGATGTTGAGCCCGAAAACAACGCCGAGACCGATGAGCCAGCTAAGGTTCCCGAGCACGTTGACAACTACGTTACCATATACAACGCCGTAACCGGCAGCAATATCGATAAGCATGAGCTTATCCGCCAGAGCGAACGCGTTTACAACTTCCAGCGCATCTTCAACATTCGCCGGGGCTATGGTACCCGCAAGTACGACGCTCAACCCTACCGCGCTGCTGGTCCTGTTACCAAGGAGGAGTACCTCAGCCGCGAGGAGCGCTACGATAAGCAGCTTAAGGAGCAGGTGGGAGTTGATCCTACCAAGATGACCCTTGAGGAGAAGATGGCCGCCCTACGCAAGTACCGCGAGGATCGCTACGAGAAACTGCTCGATGCCGTTTACGAGCGCCGTGGCTGGAATAAGAATGGCGTGCCCACCATTGAGCACCTCAAGAAAATTGGCATGGATTTACCCGAGCTCATCGAAGTAGTAAAACCATTGCAGTAATACACTCACCTAACCAAACCTAACCAAATCCCCCGGTACCTAAACAGTCCGGGGGATTTTATTTAGTGTGTTTTAACGCAGAGCTATGAAGAAAAAGTCAAGGAGTAAGGGAGGGATTTAACGGCTGGGGGGGGTGACCAGTTTGGAGGTGCGGGGCTTAAGATATATCCTACGTTAAGAAGCTCCTGCGTGCCAACCCGCTTGCCTAATCCATTTAACCCAAAATGGTTACATCCCTTGTTGAACCCTAGCGTTTTTTCTTAAAGTTTAAATTTAACCTGTTTACTTTATCACAAATTATTTCAAGTGTCGTTTAGTTAAGGATATTTATCAAGTTGAGCGATGCGAAGCATCTCAAAACAATAAAAATAGAAAACCCTCGATTCACTAAGAATAATAAAAGGAGTATCCGGTTTGTTAACTATACTATATTGATTATTAATCCTTAAAGAAATAGATTTCTTTCAAGGATTTAACACTCCTATCTGCAAAAAAGTCAGTTGGCAAGTATATTCTATAATATCCACCATCTTCAACATTCTCTGGAATAGAAAGGATAGGAATTACTTGGTCGCTTCTATTAAACAACTCACTATAGCTATAAATTGCTCTGTATCCGTCAATTGATGAAAAGCAAACTAATCCATTCATTATCCATTCCCTATCAAATAAATTGTTAGGTTTTTTCATAAGCGACTTCAAAGGTATTCCCTTAAATTCGGGATTGGGGTGATAGCCCATCCCCATACCAACAAATATTGAAGTGTATTTAATAATTCTTGAAGTATCTGAAATTGTTGGAATAGAAAAATCGAAACCATTGTCAAATACAACATTTACAGCTGGGCTATACATAGGTTTAATTTCTCTGTTGATTGGATATTCTTTTTTGTCGAAAGATTTGATTGTAATAGAAGTTGGGTTTTCTATTGTTCTATAAGAAAAAAGATCATTTGCTGCTACAACCTTCCAACAATTGCCCGTGAGGTAGTTTACTTCTTTTTTATGTGGCTTTATTTGAGCCACTTCAGTGGCAATAATAATCTGATGTGGGTTAATAGTATGAAAAATTTCTGACCAACTGAACGAAACGTGCTCCCCTTTATCATTTGAAATAACAACATACACATCAATCGAAGGTCTAAAAAACTTTTCATTCTTTTTGTCAAGATTATAAGAGTTCAAAAGGTCAAAAAGAGAATACCCAATGTAACGAAAAGCACCAATAAATTTAGGATCATTGCTTTCGTCAAGAATAGCTTCTTTGACAAAAACTTCCCGCTTGTAGAATTTTCTTAAATCAACCACTCCTGTTTTTTTCACCTCCCCCTGAATGCTAATCTCTGAAATATTCAGTTTTTTTGCATCAGTTTGGTGGAATAAACTATTACCATTCTGGGATAATGTAATGGATGCACCCGATAATGCATCAATCCAAGTTCTTGGCAAATAGCTACAAGCAGCAGAAATCGTAATAAACCCGAGTGCACTTAAAATTTTTGTAATATTTTTTCTCATATACCAATCTTTTGTTATTTTTGCGTTATGCAAATATATGCATATCGCAAAAGTGCAAAAAAAATTCCAGAAGCAAATGATACATACTGAAAAAATTTTTTTCGCTTAGGGTTGCCTATTAACATTAGTGTTGCTTCAATTTTAAGTCAGATATTCAGTTGTTTAAATTTCACCTTTTAAAAACAATTTTAAATGAAAAAGACCTTTTTATTTTTTGCAATGGCGTTTTTTAGCCTAAACACCTTTTCGCAGGTTAGCCTCAGCGGAAAAGTAATTGATAAGGAAACGGGAAATGGAATCCCATTTGCAATTGTTGAAGTAAAGGATTCTGATATCAAAACAGTATCACAGAGTAACGGGGCATTTTTACTCCAAATTACAGGTAACAATACAATTGAAATTACAGCTAAAAGTTTAGGATACTCATCCAAGTCACTTGTTATAAGCCCCGATTCATTTAATAAAGAAATTACAATAATGCTTGATGCTGAAATATATGAGTTAAAAACCGTAGTTGTAACAGCAACCCGAAGCGAGAGAAAAATTTTAGATGTACCCCAAAGGGTCGAGGTTATTGGTAACAACAAGATTCAGGGAATCCCTGCTCTTTCGGCTGATAATTACTTGTACTCCATCCCAGGCGTTTCCATAAGTAGAGGTGCATCAATTTTTGGAGCAGCTGATATTTCGTTGCGTGGTATGGGCAACGAAGCAGGTCGAACATTGGTAATGATTGATGGTGCACCCATAAATAAGAATGATGGGGGAACAGTTAACTGGAATTCTATTAATACGGCTAATTTAAAACAAATAGAAGTTTTAAAAGGCTCTGGGTCAACAATACATGGTGGAAATGCAATGGGCGGAGTTATAAATTTAATTACTCCTACGCCAAGCGAACCGCTACAGGGTGACGTTTCACTAAGTTATGGTAGCTTTTCAACACTTCAAACACAAGCTAACGTTTCAGGTATAAAAGATAGATTATACTGGTCAATAAATGGAAGTCACAGGAAAAGCGATGGATATATTACTAGCCAAGCGGATGAGGTTGATGAGTTTTCAATTCCTTCATTCTTAACTGAGTACAATGTTGGAGCAAAAGTTGGATTTCAACTTTCTGCAAAACATAAAATTGAATGTTCAGGTGGGTACTATTCAGGGCAACGTGGTACTGGTTCAAACTTCACAGGTTATGGTTTTACAAATGAAAATTTAGCCTCTAGCAAAGGTGCTTATAACTGGTACACTGACATAAACAGCAGGGTTTCTTATCAGGGTATATTTAATGACAACAGCAACCTAAAGGTTAATTTTTATACTCAACGTGAGTACTATAAGAACATAAGAGAAAGTTTAAAGAATAATGAAATAAAAAGATATGACGTGCCTTCAACTCGTGATGACATTGGCTTACTTTCTGGTTACAGTTTTTCATTGGGCAAATACAACAAATTAACTTCAGGTATTGATATGCGTTATGGTGCTGTTGATGGTGCCGACACTTACATTACATCTACCGATAAAGTTTTAAACTTAGGGAAAATGAATTTAGTAGGTGTTTACCTGCTTGATGAGATAAAAATCGGAGAAACACCGCTTAGCATATTAGCTGGCATTAGATATGATTACGCAATGTTCTACGATGGTAAATTTTTAGTTGAAAATCCAACAAGTGAAACTGCTTTCTTACAGAATTTCTCGGGAGATTTGAACAATGCAAATTTTTCTGCTTTTAGTCCAAGGGTCTCATTTCAGTATTACCAACCCCAAAAATTCAGAACCTACCTTGGCTATAGCAGAGGTTACAGAGCTCCTGTACTTGATGATTTGTGCCGTACAGGTCGTATTTCAGGCGGAATGAAAATTGCTAATCCTTTGCTAAAACCTGAATATATAGATAACTACGAAATTGGTGCAGATATTTTGTATTTTAAAAAGGTAAGTTTTTCAACATCATTTTTCTACTCTATTGGGCAAGATTATCACGCATATATTGCAACTGGCGATTCAATTATTTTGAATAATAAGCTTCGCCCAATTATGACTAAAAGCAATATCGGAAAAGTTGAAATTTATGGAGCAGAATTTAATGTAAATTTCACGTTAAGCAATAGTTTTATTTGGTCTTTAGCATACAGTCATATTGTTACTAATATTCTAGATTATAAGAGACTTAACTCTGAAATTGAAGATAACTTAGTTGGGAAAGAACTAGTTTATCAACCAAGTGATATATTCAATACGACTTTAATTTGGAAAAATTCTATAATCAATTCATCAGTTGTTTTCAACTATAAAGGAGCGCAATGGATTAATGATATTAATACAGAAAAAATTAATAGTTATTATTTCATTGACTTACAGCTATGGAGGCCTATATATAAAGGCTTGCAAGCTTCACTAATGATTCATAATTTACTTAATAATCATTATATTGATTCACGAAATATGATTTCACCTGGTCGTATGCTGTCATTGCAAATAAAATATGAATTCTAGGTGCGTTAAAATGAATGATAAAGTCAAGTTTTTCTTGCTTTTAATCAAATAGGTTTAAGTATTAACGTTTACAAGACGATTTATTCGTCGTTTAATACTCTTGTGTCCAACGGTTGGGGTGTGACCAGTTTGGGGGTACGGGGCTTGAGATATATTCCACTTTAAGGAGTTCCTGCGTGCCAACCCGCTTGCCTATCCATTCAACCCAAAATGGTTACATCCCTTGTTGGGCTCCATTATTATTTTCTATTATTAATTCAATCTGTTCTTCTATTAGCCATTATTCGTATCCAATCCATTTTTGAATAATAATACCTTTTTTGTTAATAAGGCAAAATGTAGGTATTCCCTTTATCCCGTAATTCTCCCAAGTATTACTATACATTCCTCTTCCGTTACATAATGTTAGCCAAGGAATTTTTTCCTTTTCAACATGCTTTAACCAGTCATATACACTTACGTCAGAGTAAAATCAACTATTTCAAGTGATTTATGATATTTTTCATATACCCTTCTGAGTTCAGGTATAGATTTTACGCAAGCACCACAACCAGATCCTGTAAATTTCAATAGAATATATTTCCCTTTAATATCTGAAATCTTCATAAATTCGCCATTACTATTTACTCCACTAAAATCATGATATTTATCGCCAATTTCAGGGGGTAGCAAATTTTGTAATTGTTCTACAGAATTGTGCTGCTTTGCTATTTCTTTTTCAATTATTAATGATTTTTCAATTATTCTATTATTTATACTAATCTATTTTATGCTTTTTTTAATCCTTTATCATTACCTGAAATAGTATTCGTGTTGCATCTATATTCATGGTTTTTACATGATAAAATGATATAATTATAAACAATAGGGTGAAGTAAATATGCTTATTCATTTTAATAAAATCGTTTTATAGTCGAAATATGAACTAAAGTAATTTTTATATTCTAAAATCCTGTTAACCTTCAGAGCAATCTTCTGAAAACTTTCAAAAAATTTATCGATATCTCTTACTATAAACCTAAATTCATTGCATTTCTTTAATTACAACGGTCGGTGGTTTGGGCTGCTGGGGAGTTAAGAGCCAGCGGCGTCATCCCACGTTAAAACGAAACTAAATTACTAAAAACTTTCGTATCTGCATCATCAGCCCTAGTGAAAGGAACTGCCTGTTAGCGCAAGTAATTTAACCATTTCTCTTTTCTAAATCCAATTTCAATTCTTCAAATTTTTCTTTAATTTTTTTAAGTTCGTTGTATTGGATGTTTTTTAAATTTAGTACTTTCTCAGTCGATGGTAATTCTATTTTTATTTCGTAAAGTTGGATAGTTACTTTTCTAATATCTTCAAATTTTATTTTTTCTATCGTTTTATTTTTTGATAGCAAGTATCTCATTTCTTTTTCATCCCACTCGATGAATAATTTTTCATTCTTTTTATTAGAATACCCAAGAGCAAATAAAGCTGCACCTTGTATAACTTGTATAATATAAAATAAATAGTTCCAGTCTCCTTGATTAAAATCTGTTTTGTCCCCATTCATTAGCGACTTTATCAAAAAAGTCATTCCAAAAAGAATAAATAGAAGGCCAAAAATCTTAACATAAATTTCTAAGCCTTTTTGTTTTTTGTAAATCTGAATTCTTTCCATATCGTTTCTTATTATTTGCTCTAACTCGTTTATAACCGTACCAAAAGTAATTTTATAAATCTATTTTGGGTGTATAACCGTACTTTTTGTAGGGTTTATTTATTCAAAAATAAAATAATTTCATAAATCATCAAAAGGACTTTTTAATTTTTTTTAGACCATTTTACCTGGAAATGAATTTGTTAGTAGATGATTGAATGAGTGGGGCTCAAATTAAACTGCTTTGCTTGATTTACATATTTTTTTTATTAACTAAGCACTAAACACCATACTCCAAACACTTAAATTTCTATTTCTCCAAAATAGTTTCTACCTTAGCGTTGGTGAATGGGATAAACTAAATGGCTAAGATTCTTGTAGTTGACGACGATTCTACCTTTTGCCTGATGCTTAAAACCTTTCTGGTAAGGAACGGGCATATGGTTACCGAGGCCTTCTCGTTCGACGATGCACGGCAGGCTATCCAGACCACAACGTTCGATGTGGTGCTAACCGATTTCCGCCTACCTGAGAAGTCGGGAATGGATGTGCTTACCGAGGCAAAACGTAAAAACCGCGATACCATTGTTATTGTGATGACCGGCTATGGCGATATACGCATGGCGGTTAAGGCCATTAAGCAGGGTGCATACGATTACGTTACCAAGCCGGTAAACCCGGAGGAAATCCTGGCAACCATAAACAACGCTCTGCCCGTCTCGGTGGGGAAAACCCCCGGAACCGATACCGATGCTTTCACCTTTATTGAGGGCAAAAGCCGTTACAACCAGGAGGTGATGCGTTACATCAACATTGTTGCACCCACCAACCTATCGGTTATTATACAGGGCGATAGCGGAACCGGTAAGGAGTTTGTTGCCCGTCAAATACACCGCGCCAGCAAACGGAACAGCAAGCCCTTTGTAGCCATCGACTGTGGCGCGCTACCGCGCGAGTTGGCCGCCAGCGAGTTCTTTGGCCATATCAAGGGTTCGTTTACCGGGGCTATTGCCGACAAGATTGGCCAGTTTGAGGTGGCCAATGGCGGTACTCTTTTCCTCGACGAAATTGGAAACCTACCCTACGATGTTCAGGTCAACCTGCTACGTGCCATCCAGGAACGAAAAATTAAGCGCATTGGCAGTAGCAAGGAGATACCCGTTGACGTGCGAATAATTGTTGCCACCAACGAGGACCTGCTCGAGATGGTGAACCGCGGAACATTCCGCGAGGACCTTTACCACAGGCTCAACGAGTTTACCATCAGGGTAGCACCACTAGCCGAGCGAAAGGACGATTTGATGGTTTACGCCCAGTGGTTCCTGAACAATGCCAACAGGGAAATGGGAAAGAGTATCCATGATTTTACGCCCGAGGCCATTGATGCCATGCTGCAGTACAGCTGGCCCGGAAACCTCAGGGAGCTAAAAAATGCCATTCGCAGGGCAGTGCTTCTTGAACAGTCAAGCAGCATTACTGTTGAATCACTACCCACTGATATTGTATCGCCCAGCCAAAAAAGCAGCTCCACAAAAACCGATAACCTTAAAAACACCAAGGAGAAGGCCGAGCAGGAGTTGATTATTGCAACACTTGAAAAGGTTAAATACAACAAAACCAAGGCCGCCAAGCTGCTTAATATCGATAGAAAAACGCTCTACAATAAACTTAAGCAATACGGCATTGATACCGATTAAAGCCCTAGCTTGATAAATATTTGCCTAAAGTTGACTTTCTCATTTTTTTAACAGAACTTTCGTTCTTGAACCCAAAAAACTAATAACTATGAACGAGAATGCTTTCGACTTCAATAAGCTCATTGCCGATTCAAAGAATACCCTGCTTAACCCCAAAGGGTATTTTGAGTCGATGAGTACCGCTGGCGGTATGGTAGAACCCCTCCTCAAGGCTCTCATTTACGGAGTAGTTGCTGCAATAATAAACGCCATTTGGTTCTTTGCCCTGGGTAATACCATTGGTGCATCGGGAGGAGTTTTTGGTGTTGGTGCATTCATTTTTACAATAATTGCAGCCTTAATTGGGCTATTTATTGCAGCCGTAATTATTCTTCTGCTATCGAGTATAAGTAGTGGCAATACCGATTTTGAGTCAAACCTAAGGGTAAGTGCAGCGCTTATGGTGCTTATGCCCATCAACTCTTTACTCGCAGTTTTCGGGTTTATAAGCGGCTTACTGGGAACAATTATATCGATAGCCATTGGCTTATACGGATTATATCTGCTTTACCTTGCTCTTACCAAAACACTAAAAGGGAAAGATGAAACAGCCCGCATTATTATTTACGTTTTAATAGCCCTTTTATTAATTGGGCAAATCATTAGTTACTTTAGCAGAAGGGCTCTTCAAAACTTTGGTAAGGATTTATCGCGGTATGAACAGGCTTATGGCGAAAAAGAGGAGGACCAAAACGCCGACTATAACTACTACAGCAACGAGAAACCCGATGAGTTCCCAAGCAAAGCGCTGGAAGTTGTTAAGGTTCACCTTTCAACGGGTAGTGGTTCAATAACAAAGGAGAAGATTGAAAGATTAGTAAAGCTTACCGAAGAACTCGATAAGTACGAAAGCGATAATGCCAAAATGATGGAGCTGGTAAAGGAGTTTGGCTATGCCGATATTTCCGAATACACCAACGATTACCTTGTTGTAATATCCGGCATAACAGCAGTATCGAGCTTAAATGCCATGGAACAGCTAATGAAAGCCTCGGAAAAGGAAAAGAAAGCAGCCGAAGGCTTTATGGTTGACGAGATGCTTAAAAACGCAGCCATACAATCAATTCTGAGCGGTAAGCTAACCGAATCGGATTTGGTTACAGTATTCAACAACTGGGATACGGTTAAAGACCTCGAGAATAAGACTGTTACCGAGTAAACTTTCCAATAACTCTCCACAAAACCGGCACCCTGCCGGTTTTTTTATTATTAATAAGGTTCAGCAGCGTGTATAGGGCAATGGTAAAAAGCCAAATGGCAATTATGTTGAACCATATAGTTTTGATATACTGCCCGTTGAAGTACTTATAGGGTGCGTACAGCTGTGCGCGGCCAAAGGGATGGTCGGGTAACATGTATATTGGCTCGGCTTTCTGTATCAACCTATTGTCGGTTTCGAGGTATTTTGTAACCTCGTTGCTCCTTAGCACCCACTCGGCTAAAGCGGTGTTATGGTTTCCTTGTTTCAACTTGTAAACGCCATCGTCGCCAAGTTGGCCCTTAAGAACCATGTAAACGCTATCGCGTTTGGCGGTGGCGGCTCGCTGCTGCTCCTGAAAAAGCTTTTTGATGTAAAGTAGGTAACCATTCAGCTCAAAAGCAAGCTGGTCGTAAAACTGACCTTTTTTCAGCTCTCCCAGCAGTTCAAACTGAGGCACATCGTCGGATTGGGCAAGGTGTTCAATTTCATTGGCAATAAAGCGCAAATGGCGCGATATATCGGCACTCCTATCTTCATCAAGGTCATCGAGCCTCACGCATTCCTCAAGCTTAACCTGCAGGCGGGGAATAAGAAACGACGCCCTAAAAGCAGCACGGCTAAGCTGAATCTCGGCATCAAAGAAATTTTTTTCGTAACGGTTGTCCATGTACTGCGTTACTGCAAGCGCCTCGTAGGCCCATCGCGATGTCATAACATCGCCAATAACCGGAACGTAAACTCTGCGAGTGAGCGATGAGTTTAGGTTATCGAAATCAACCACCGTTCCGCTTAAAAGGATTTGCGGCACAAGCAGCAACGGTATGGTAATATATATGGCAACAACCGATTTCATCACTGAGCTGATTATCAACCCGAGCATATTGGCAAAGCATGCCGAGCTGAAAAGCACCAACCAGTACTTGAGCGTTAAACCTTTAACTCCAATAATGGTAAGGCTCACTCCTACAAACAGTAGCATTTGAATGGCCGAAAGACCAAACAGGTAAAGAACCTTTGAGTTGATGTAGCTGAAGCGGCTCAGGTTGAGAAACGACTCACGCTCCAGAATGCGGCGGTCGCCAATTATCTCCTCGGCGCTAACACTAAGGCCCAGAAAGAGCGAAACTATCACGCTCATAAATATGAAAGCGGGTATGTTGCGGTTTGCCGCAAAAATGTAATCGTTGCCTGGCGAGTACTTAATGAAGAAGGAAAGGATAAGCCCCAGAACAACGGGTTCCATGATATTGAGCAACATGTATTGCCTGTTGGCCAGCTTTGATAGCAGGTTACGTTTGGTAAATACGTTTAGCTGCTTTATTACGTCGGGTAACCGAAACTTACCCTGGGGTAATGCCGTTTTCCCCTCAATTTCAATCGTTTTGGGCTGAATCGATTCACGGTAGAGCCTATACCACTCCTCGGGCGATACCTTACGGTTTACGGTAAACGAACCACTCCTATCAACCTGGCGCTGCTCAATAATATCGAGTATATCCTCAGGGTTAACCCTTTTCTTTTGCACTGCTGATGCCACCAGATTGCCAACCCTAGCCGATTTCTCCCTAAAGTAACCAACCGCCTCGGTTGGGTTGCCCACATAAACCGGATACCCGCCTTTATCCAAAACCCATAGCCTATCGAACATCCTGAAAAGCCTTTCGGAGGGTTGATGTATATTTACCACAACCAGCTTGCCGGCATCGGCAAGGTTGCGGAGTAGGTTAAGTACCATAACCGAATCGTTGGACGATAAACCGCTGGTGGGCTCATCGAGGAAAAGCACCGCAGGCTCGCGTAGCAGCTCAAGCCCAATGTTTAGCCTCTTGCGCTGCCCTCCGCTTATAACCTTATCCAGAGCATTCCCTACCTTTAAGTTCCTAATTTCCCATAAATCCAAGCTTTTTAAAGTAGAATCCACAAGCTCCCTAACCTGCTTACGGCTATAGTTGCCAAAGCAAAGCCTTGCATTAAAGAGCATGTTCTGGTAAACGGAGAGGTTCTCAATAAGCAAGTCGTCCTGGGGTACAAAGCCAACAACACCCATCAGCTTATGCGACTCGTTATGAACGTCGTAACCGTTAATCAGCACTTTGCCCCTATGGGGCTTAAGCTTGCCCGACAGAAGGTTCAGAAGGGTTGATTTACCCACCCCGCTACCGCCAAGTATTCCCACTACCCTCCCCGACTCCTCAACGGTACTAAAAGGCTTAATGCCCTGGTTGCTTCCGGGAAAAGTGAACTCAAGGTCCTGAACAACCAATTTAACTGGCTGAACGCCGCTACCCAGCAAGCGTATACGTGTTATATCGTCGTATCGGATTTGTTCACCATTGCTAAGCGTGATGCTTGAACCCGGCTTAAAACAGTACGATAGTCCAACCATAAGCGGTTCATCTTCAATCAAAACCTGTCTATCGCCATGGTACTTAACTATGTAACAGCCTATGCTATGGAAGTAGGCAAAAAGTAGATTGCCTCCAAGTCCAGTACGTTTCTCGCATAATGCTTTATCAAGTTCTTGGGCCGGGGAATTTTCATCGTATAGGAGAATCATCCTATTGCTATTGTTTTGCTCCCAACCCTCAAGAACATCTTGTGAAATAAAAGAATTGCCTGGAAGCTGAAATTGATTAGCGGATGGGCCAAAGCTTAGGAAATGGTACAGGCAAATTGCATCCTCTGGCTGAATGCCAATTACATTCCATGCGGTAAAAAGCTTTTGATGCCCAGATTCTGGATACGAAGAGAGTACATTGTAAAATGCTATGGCCAACTCAATACGCTGTTCGGTAGTCATTGTTTCGCAGGGCAAACCGGCATCGTGTTTAAAATTACCGCTAACGAAACTCTCTGAGTTAATGATACTATCGAACTGCTTAAGAAGCTCCTCTCCATTAACATCAAATTCGGGTGATGAAAAGAAGCTTTGAATAATGCTCCGGCATTGCTCAATATCCCAGTCCTTGCGAGTTAAATCGGCCAGCGTATCGATAAGTCCTATGGCAATATTCTTATCCAAACTCTTTTTGCAATTTCTTTCTAACTAATTAGATAGTTTAAAAAGTTAAAGGTTACACGAAAAAAATAAAAAAACGCACCTTTTTGGGGTGCGTTTTAATGATGGTTTATAAAAATGAATTATACCAAGGCATTACGAACCTTTGTAATTTCTTCCATTAGCTTTTGAAACTGATCGTTGGTCAATTTTTCACCCTCAACCTTATTGTAAATAGCCTGAATGGGGGCAAGCATATCCATAAGTTCCTTAACCTCAGGAATATCTAAACGGGGAGTCATGAGCTCCATAAGCTTGCCAAGCGGGGCTTTTTGGTTTGCAAGGATTTTGATAAACTCAGTGTTGTCGCGACTGGTCAAAGCAATCTGCGATGTGATATAAACACCCTCAATCCAGCTACCAGCAACTACCAAAAGCGAGAGGCTTTCCTTTTGGTTTTGAACCAGGGTGCGGTAGGTTTCATAGTAGGAATTGGTAAAAATAACTATCAATGAATCCTTATTGTCGATATTCTTTTCAACATTTAATGCCAGTTCAGGGGTAAATCCGGCATTTATGTTAAGCTCCTCGACAAGCTGTTTACAAACCTTAAGGAAATTCATTGTTTCCTGTTTCATCTGGTAGGTTGTTGAGTAGGCAAGGTCAGCACCGTAAATACCTAGGTTAACGGCTTTGGCCTTTTCGGTCATGTATTTCCCAACATTATCAACCGGGTTACAAATGCCAATAATGAAACTTGCTCCGGCCTTATTAATCATTTGAATTACTTCAAAAGAGGTAGGAATTGGATAGCTGGTTATTTCCTGAAAAGCTTGCTCCTTTGACTCGGCTTGTAGTTCTTCGGCTTGCTTTGCCTGCTTATTGCCACAGCTGAAAAAAACTGTTGCCAGCATGGCTAACGTAAGAACTCGTAGGGTGTTAGTGTAGTTTTTCATATTTATAAATGTTTAAAGGTTAAACTATTTAGGTTTAGTAAAAAACATGACATAAACAATAACCACAATTGCTTTAAAATGTTTGAACCAGTATAACCGGCAAAGGTTTAAAGCAACCGAAACCCTAATTTGGTTTTTGTAAATTTACTAAAAACAATAATAACAAAAGAAAAACACTTTAAAAAGTTAGCAGAATTTAAGGGTAAGTATCATTCTTATATAAGTTGCTAAAATTACTACAGAATTACCCTATCCAAATCCTTCGACATCTTATTCATTAGGGCATAAAGCTCCCTGAGCCGTAGGAGTAGCCGATTGGTTTCCTCAACCTGATCGGGCTTGAGCTTACTCAGCTCATCGGTTAGCTTGCTAATGGCCAGCTTCAGCACCTTGCTTTTGTAAACCATTATAGCCTTTGGTATGGCAGTTTGCAGAAAATCGGGGCTTTCAGTAACCTCGGCCTTGTGTTTTTCCCAAATCCGGCTAAGCACGTATTTTTCGGTAAGTAAATCCACGGCCATTTGGCTAATTTCAGGATCGGTATGGTTAATAAAAAAGCGGTTATCGACCTCAACGTTTGTTTCCAGTAAACGCACGTATTCATCAAAAACCTTTTTGTAAATCAAATTCTGAAACTCTAAATCATCGTTAAGTATCTCATCAATGATATACTGAGCAGCAGTAATAGTGATAAGTTCATTGGTTTCCTTCACATCCTGGCTAAACAGTACCTGGTTTCCGCTATTCAGCAGGAACCGTACAATCTCCTTTTCCTGCTCCTCGCAGCTAATGCCTTGAACAAAAGCAGGAATTTTGGGTGTTTCGTGTTCCCTGACCGCCTCGGTGCGTTCACGCTGGAGCAGCTGCTCCATTCTGCTCCTACGCAGCTTGCCAACCTCGGAGTAAAGCACATCCTCGCCAATATCCATTAACTTAGCGCACTCCTTGATGTAAACCGCCCGAATTACCTGGTCAGGTATAGCGCTTATTGAGCGCACAATGTCGGTAATAAGGTTAGCACGTTTAATGGGATCGCTCTTGGCATCATCGAGCAGAAGGCGGGTCTTGAATTTGATGAAATCGGTCTCGTTTTGGTTGATGTACTCCAGCACCTCCGAGGCGCTATGGGAACGGGCAAAGCTGTCGGGGTCTTCGCCATCGGGCATAAGCACCACCTTTACGTTAAGCCCCTCCTCCAGTATCATATCGATACCCCTGAGCGAGGCCTTAATGCCGGCGGCATCGCCGTCGTAAAGAATGGTAACATTTGGGGTAAACCGCTTTATCAGCTTAATTTGATCCTGCGTAAGCGATGTTCCGGAACTGGCCACCACATTCTCAATGCCAGTTTGGTGCAACGAAATTACATCGGTGTAACCCTCTACCAGGTAACACTTGTTCTCCTGGGTGATGGCTTTTTTGGCATGGAAAATGCCATAAAGCACCTCGCTTTTATGGTAAACCTCGCTCTCGGGGCTGTTAAGGTACTTAGCCGTTTTTTTATCGGCTTTAAGTATTCGCCCCCCAAAACCAATAACCCTACCGCTTATGCTGTGGATGGGAAACATCACCCTACCAGCAAAGCGGTCAAAGGTGCTGCCGTCGTCGCGCTTTATGGTAAGTCCGGTTTTAACAAGGTAGTCGAGCTTGAAACCATCGCGCAGTGCGCTTTGGGTAAAGGCATCGCGCTGGTCTAAGCAGTACCCCAGCTGAAACCTCTCAATGATATGGTCCTTAAATCCCCTCTCGCGGAAGTAAGCCATGGCAATGGTTTTGCCATCGGAATGCTTATGCAGCATATCGGAAAAGTAGCGCTGGGCATACGAGTTGATAACCATTAGGCTCTCGCGCTCGTTCCGCTTCTCTATCTCCTCGGGGGTAACCTCTTTCTCTTCAATCTCAATGTGATACTTCTTGGCTAGGAACTTAAGAGCCTCCACGTAGTTAAGCCGCTCATGCTCCATAATGAAATTGACCACATTCCCTCCCTTGCCACAGCCAAAGCACTTGAAAATACCCTTTGCCTGACTCACGGTAAATGAGGGCGTTTTCTCATTATGGAATGGACAAAGGCCCAGGTAATTAACCCCGCGTTTCCGAAGGGTAACGTATTCCTTTACCACCTCAACAATATCGGCTGCTGCCAGTATTTTATCAACTGTATGCTGGTCAATCATTTAGCAATACATTTTAGGGCTTTTTCTTTTGTAAAGATAGTGTAAGTTGATTTTATGGCTCGATATTTTCAGGGTATGTTTATGAACAGATACAGCAAAGTGATTAACTAAGGGTGTTGATAAGTGGGTGTTCGATGTTAGTTGATTTTTACTTGTTTTTTAGGCACATTCCTTCTCACACTTATTTATCGATGAGTTAACAACCATATTGATTATCTTTGTGGTTAAATGCACTACGTATGTGGAATATAAGTATTGAAACGGTAGCATACATTTTAATCATTGGGTTACATCTGTTTACCTTTGTTGATGTGCTGAAAAACCTGAAAAAGCAGAGGACTCCCATAATAGTTGTTCTGGCATTTTTCCCGCCAATACTAGGCCCGGTAATCTATTTTTTGATTAAAAGTTGGAAACCCAGGCAGCCACGGACATTCATGGAGAAAAAGCGTAGATTTTCATAAAAACGAAAAAACCGCCACGGGAAACGTAGCGGTTTTGTGGTAATATCAAAGTAAATTTAGATATGGATTGCTTCGCCGTAAGCAGCAGCTGCGGCTTCCATAATTGCCTCGCTCATGGTTGGGTGCGGATGTATGCTCTTGATTAGCTCATGACCAGTGGTTTCGAGGTTGCGTGCCACAACCATTTCGGCTATCATTTCGGTTACATTACCACCTACCATGTGGGCGCCAAGCAATTCACCATACTTGGCATCAAATATGAGCTTCACAAAGCCATCGCGGTTACCGGCTGCAGTTGCCTTACCCGAGGCTGTAAAAGGAAACTTGCCCACCTTAATCTCGTAACCAGCATCGCGGGCTGCTTTCTCGCTCATACCTACGCTCGAAACCTCAGGCGTGGTGTAGGTGCAACCGGGAATATTGCTGTAGTTTATTGGATGGGGGTTAAGCCCGGCAATCTTTTCAACGCAAACAATACCCTCGGCGGAAGCAACGTGGGCTAAAGCAGGACCCGGCACTATATCGCCAATGGCGTAAATACCCTCAACGTTGGTGCGGTAGAACTCGTCAACCTTAACCTTGCCCTTGTCCAGAGCAATACCCAACTCCTCAATACCTATTCCCTCAAGGTTGGGCGTAATGCCCACTGCCGAAAGCACAACCTCGGCCTCAACCACCTCAGTACCCTTTTTGGTTTGGATGGTAACCTTACATAGTTCGCCCGATGTATCGACCGCCTCAACCGATGCTTCGGTTTTAACTGTTATGCCAGCCTTTTTGAAGGCACGCTCAAGGGTTTTACTTACCTCCTCGTCCTCCAGGGGAACAATATTGGGCATATACTCAACCAGGGTTACCTTGGTGCCAATTGCGTTGTAAAAGTATGCAAACTCACTGCCAATAGCGCCTGAACCAACAACCACCATGGAGGCCGGTTGTTTGGGTAAAGTGAGAGCCTGACGGTAGCCAATTACTTTTACCCCGTCCTGTTTTAGGTTTGGCAACTCGCGCGAACGCGCACCCGTGGCAAGTATGATGTGTTTTGCAGTGTAGTCGGCTTGTGTACCATCGGAAGCGGTTACTGTTACGGTAAAGTTATCCTTTAGCTTACCAAACCCGTTAATAACGGAGATGTTATTCTTTTTGAAAAGGAATTGTATTCCCTTGCTCATGGCATCGGCCACACCGCGGCTACGAGCAATCATTTTTTCAAAATCGGGTTTTACATCGGCTGCCAACACTCCATAATCGGCAGCATGCGATGCATACTCAAAAACCTGTGCACTCTTAAGTAACGCTTTGGTGGGGATACAGCCCCAGTTCAGGCATATCCCTCCAAGGTTTTCTTTTTCCACCACAGCCACTTTCATGCCTAGCTGGCTTGCTCGTATTGCGGCCACATAACCTCCGGGGCCGCTTCCAATTACTATAAGGTCGAAGTTCATAGAGTAAAATTTTTGTTTGTCAAAATTACAATAACAAATGGAATGGGAAAATGTTAGATGTCATACATTGCATTAATAGTTCACTAATATCATTGCTCACATAATATTTGGGCATTATCAGATTGATTTCGATTAATACAAGTGCTGCTAATCAATATAAACATGATGAGCTATAAAAAAGAAACAATTTGGGAAACCTATTCGTAAATGAACTAAAACTGCTGACCTTATGGAAGATAAAATATCCATTGCCCTATCGAGTTTTCAGGGGAGCGCCAATTGTGCGCAAGCTATTTTGCTTGCATTTGCCACTGACGAAGGGTTAACTACCGAGCAATGCTTAAGACTAGGTGCTGGACTGGGTGGGGGTATTGGTCATAAGCAACATGTATGCGGAGCAATAAACGCAGGGGCAATGATTATCGGATTAAGGTTTGGCAATAGTAACCTGAACGATTCCGACTCCAAGCAGAAAGCAACCACACTTGTCGCCGAGTACATGGATAAATGCGCCAAACTATTAGGGTCAACCGATTGCCACAGGATACTAGGAGTTGATTTGAACAACCCCGAAGCAAAACAAAAGGCCCGCGATGCAGGCCTGTTCGATATGGTGTGTGGCAATGCCATTAAGGTTGTTTGCCAGCTGCTGGAGGAGGATTACCGTAAGGTTTAACAATTTACACTTTCAGTGTGAAAATCCTCTGCCTTACCAATTGAACCCCTTTTGCAATGAGGTAGAAAGCCATCATGGTAATAATGATTGTTGCACCCGAGGGAACATTCAACCTGAACGAGATAGCTATACCCGCAACAATCGAAAAAAGGCTGATTAAGGCCGATAACACAATTATCCTTCTAAACCGATGGGTTACTATATTGGCAATGTTTGCGGGTATGGTTAGCAGCGATATGATTAGAATGATGCCCACAGCTCTTATGGCAAAAACTATTGAGAGAGCAATGAGAACAGCCAACGAGTAGCTAATGAACTTAACCGGTACGTTCTGTGTTTTGGCAAAATCGCTATCGAATGCCACAAAAAGAATTGGGTAGTAAAAAGCCACAAAGAATACCAGTGTAAGCGTGGCAAGTATCAGCAGCAGTAGAATATCGGTTTGGGAAATGGTTAGTATGCTTCCGAAAAGGAACGACATTAGGTTTGGGGCGTAACCCGGTGTTAGGAAAACAAAAAGAATACCTATAGCCATGCCAAACGACCAAAGCATCCCTATTGCCGAATCCTCACGCAGAGTTCGCCCCTGCGATAAGTACTCAAGCCCCAGTGCCGAAAATACTGAAAAAACAGAAGCCCCCAGGATGGGGTTTAGCCCAAAATACCAAGCAATACCAATACCACCAAAGGAGGCATGGGTAATGCCACCGCTCAGAAAAACCAATCGCCTAACCACAATGTACGAACCAATGAACCCGGTTATTACCGAAAGCAGGAATGCTGAAATTATTGCATTCTGAATAAAAGCATACTGAAAGAACTGTTTAACGGCCTCAATCATAACAGGGATAATTAGTGATTGTGATTTTGTTGATTTTCTTTACCATGATCGAGCAGAACGGTGTGGGGAACCGGACCATGAGCAATAATTTGGATTGGGCAATTATAGGCTGCAAGCTGCTCGTTGGTAATCTGGTTCGATTGGTGGTAAAAGAGTGTACCGTTAACGCAAGCAATGGTTTTAACATACGAGGTTATAGTACCCAAATCGTGCGATACCATTACAATAGCCATTCGCTCGTTTAGCTTGCGAAGCATCTCGTAAAGTTCCCCCTCAAAGTTGCTATCCACGTATGTGTTGGGCTCATCCAGGATAAGCACCTGCGGGTCCGATATCAACGCCCGGCAAAGCAATGCCCTTTGCAGCTGACCACCCGAGAGTTGCCCTATGCTTTTATTCTGAAGGTTCGCAATTCCTACCTGTTTCATCAGGTCGAGAGCAACACTCTTTTGTTGGCGGCTGTAGCCACCAAAAATCCCCTTTTTCTCCAAAAGCCCCGATAGCACTACTTCCCTTACGGATATGGGAAAATTTTTATCAATCTGGCTTGCCTGTGGCAGGTAGCCAATTAGCGATCCGTTTCCCTTTGTGTGGTAAATAACCTCACCGGAAAAGGGTTTTAGCTGACCTATTAGTAGTTTTATTAGGGTTGTTTTCCCTCCACCATTCGGGCCAATTATACCAATAAAATCGTTAGTGTTTATGGTGAGGTTAACATTACGCAAAACAATGTTTTTACCGTATCCGGCTGTAACGTTAACCAGCTCAATCAGCTTTTCGGTTGGGTTTGTCATTTTACATTACCTGCAATGGCGTTAGCAATAAAAATCATACTCTCAGCCCAGTTTTCCTGAAGCGGGTCAACCTTAACCACAGTACCGCCAAGCTCATTGGCAATTGTTTGAGAGTTGTGCGTATCGAACTGGCTCTGCGAGAGAATGGTTGTGATACCCTCGGCACGGCAGCGCTCAACCAACTCCATCACCCCCTTGGCCGATGGGCTTTTCCCTTCGTGTTCAACGCTTAGCTGGGTTAACCCGTAATCGCGGGAATAGTAACCCAATGCTGGATGGTATATTACAAAGGCATTACGCCCGGAACCTGCCAGAATGCTCCTAACCTCATTATCAACCGAATCGATATGGGCAACCAAGCGGTTGAGGTTGGCGTTGAACTCGCTTTCCCTCTCGGGGAAAAGTGCGGTTAGGCTTTGGGAAATGGATTTAGCCATTATCCTGGCATTGGCAGCCGACATCCAGGTATGGGGGTCAACGGCATGGTTATGCCCCTGATGGCTTTCGTGCTCGTGGTTGTGCTCACATTCACCCTTAATCAGCTCAAGACCCTGCGACAGGTCGATATACCTGAATTCTGCATTATCCTTTAACTTTTGCTCCATTCCCTTCTCGAAATCGAGCAGCCCTATGGAAAAGTAGGCTTTAGCCTGTGTAAGCTCAGCCATTTGCTGAGGGGTTGGCTCAAACATCTCAGGGCTACTGCCCGGAGGAACAAGTACCTTAACCTGAAGGGAGGAATCGGCAATCTTTTCCACAAAGTATTTTAGTGGCAGTATGCTAACCACTACAGTTGGCTTACTGGTGTTTGTAGTTTGGGTATCACAACCAGTAAGTAATGTCAGTGCTGAAAGCGTTGCAATAGTTATGTATCGAGAAACCATAGCAAATATTAGTTTGATGATAAAGTTACACAAATATAGTAGCATTAAGTAACCACAATCATTGGAATTTGTTTAAAATGTTTTTCTAATAAGCGAATCTGCTCTATATCAATTAAATTAAAAGATACCCTGTTGAATTTTGCCATTTTTTTATTTAATAAATCGCTACTAACTGGCTGAAGTGTTAAAGCAAAAACCAACTCTAAACTTTACTCCAAATTCGTCATCTGAAGCAAGTTTTAAAAACATTTTTTACTCAATCATTTTCCGTCTATTTCAACACACTCAGAATTATTACATATCATTCTCACCTAAAGTCTCGCGCTTAACGGCTCACGTTTAACGATTTAACCCGTAATAGAGATTCCTCGACGAGCCCGGAATGACAATAGGTAATAATTAGATTTCGTTTAACGGTTCACGGTTCACGTTTAACGAACAAAACTTCCTCAAATTCTACATTCCGTTTCATTCCGACTCATTCCCACCTAAAGTCACGCGCTTAACAGCTCACGTTTAACGATTTAACCCGTAATAGAGACTCCTCGACGAGCTCGGAATGACAATAGGTAAAATTAGATTTCGTTTAACGGTTCACGGTTCATGGTTAACGGACAAAACTTCCTCAAATTCCACATTCCGTTTCATTCCGACTCATTCCCACCTAAAGTCACGCGCTTAACAGTTCATGGTTCATCTTCCTCTAACTTCTTCTAACTCCATCATATTCAAACTCATTCCCATTTAAAGTCTCACGGTTCGCGGTTCACGGTTAACGAACAAAACTTCCTCAATTTCTACATTCCGAGTATTCCGACTCATTCCGACTCATTCCTCAAGAAATTAGCCCATCTAAATTTGTTAATTCATGGCACTTCGGTTCATTTTTATCAAATTCCTTTGCATAATGCTGTAATCTTTAGTAATTTGCTCACGAATCATTGTGTTACCATGAGGGCAAAAGTTATATCAATCACCCTATTAGCGCTAACCTTTGCATTTTTTACGGTAAATGCAAGTGAGCGCGATAGCTTACTTAACCTTCTTTCGGCCTCAAAGGGTAAGGATAAGGTTGAAATCCTTATAAAGCTTACCGAGGCAACCTCCGGCACCGACGAGGCCATTAAGTATGCCGATGAGGCCATTGTGGCTGCGCGCAAAATAAACGATGAGCTGCTTGCAAAAGCTTACCTGAATAAGGGCTACGCCCTATCGGAAAACTACCAGGATAATGATGCAATTGAGTACTACCGCAAAGCGCTTGAGCTGGCGCAAAAGAATGGCTATAAGAGTTCGATTCTGGAGGCCTATAAAGGAATTTCTACATCGTACTTCTATATCGATTCGTTTGGGGAGTCGCAAAGGTATGCCAGCCTGTTGCTTCAACAAGCTCTTGAGCTTGATAGCCTAAGGTACCAGGCATACGCATACTTTAGGTTAGGAAAAATACTTCAGGAGCAGGGCAAAAACGATTCAGCCCTGCATTACATTCGTCGCTCCCTGGGATTAAGGGAAAAACTTGGCGACTGGAAGGAGATAGCCCTTACCTACAATGGGCTTGGGCGTATTTACTTTGACCTTGCCCAGTACGATAGCGCAATATGGTGCTACAGCAAGGAGGTAGAGCTTAAGGAGCAAATGGGCGACCAACCTGCCTACCTTGCCATTGCCTACCTCAACATAGGGAGAACTCACATTGCCATAAGTAACTTTCAACTTGCCCTTGAGCAGTACCAAAAGGCACTCCGTACTTTTGAAAGCATAAACCACCAGGAAGGAATAGCTACCTGTAACTCGGGGTTGGGTATGATTTACGAGAATCTATCGCAAAGCATTCTTGCCACCGACGAGAACGAGGCCAACTACCTTAAGGCTCTGGGCTACCATAAAACAGCTCTTGAGCTATTCCATAATCTGCAAAAGAAAAAGGAGGAGGGCCAAACCCTTCAGAATATTGGCAATGTTTTTTCGCGATTAGCCACTAACCGTTATGTTGCCCGCTTTGGCGAAATGTGGGAAGACTCCCTTTACAAGATTAAGCAAACCGAAATTCTTGCCTCATTCGATAGCGCAAGGCATTACTACAATAAAGCCCTTAGCATTTTTGAAGAGCTGCATGAGGAAGGCGAGATAGCCAAGGTAAACACTAATATTGGCAGTATTTACAGCTGGGCTCGCGACTGGGATAAGGCAAACACCTATATCAACCGTGCTCTGCAACTGGCACGAAAAAATAATCTGCTTTACGAAACCACAGCAGCCCTTTACGCAAAGGGCGAGAGCCTATTCCGTCAGGGAAGATTGGATGAGACTGAAATTGTATTCATTGAGTGTTCCAGACTATCAGAAAAGCTTGGGTTAAAGGAAACTCTACGTTACAGCTACGAGCGCCTATCGAAGCTATACGAGCATCGTGGCGATTTGGTACGCGCATATGCATACTTTAAACAAGCGGTCAAAATAAAGGATGAAATTTTCAGCGAAAAGAGCCAGAGGGTGATGGCCGAAATGCAAACCAAGTACGAAACCGAAAAGAAGGAACAACAGCTTGTTTTGATGAAGAATAAGGATGAACTCCAAAAGTCGATAATCCAGCGTCAAAAGCTAATGATTATTGGTGCTATTGCCGGTTCGTTCCTTATACTCATGGTTGCCCTGCTCATGTTCAAGATGTTCCGCGATAAGCAGCGCGCCAATATTATTCTGGAAGAAAAAAATGCGCTGATTACCCGCCAGAAACAGGAAATTACCGATAGCATTAAGTATGCCAGCCGCATTCAAACAGCAGTTTTGCCTACATCGGCTTTAATCTCCGATGTGCTCCCCGACCACTTTGTGCTTTTCCTACCCCGCGATATAGTTAGCGGTGACTTTTACTGGATGACCCGCAAGAACGAGAAAATTGTACTGGTTGCTGCCGACTGTACCGGACATGGTGTGCCCGGTGCGTTCATGAGCATGCTGGGTGTGTCGTTCCTTTACGAGATTGTAAATAAGGAAAGCATACTTCAACCAGCGGAGATACTTAACAACCTCCGTAACCACATTAAAACAACCCTAAGCCAAACCGGTAAGATAGAGGAGCAAAAGGACGGAATGGACATTTCGCTTTGCGTAATCGATAAGCAAAACCAAAAGCTGGAGTGGGCTGGCGCCTACAATCCGCTTTACCAAATACGTAATGGCGAACTAATTGAGTATAAGGCCGATAAAATGCCAGTTGCCGTTCATATCAACGACTTCAACTCATTCACCAATCACGAAATTGAATACCAGCCAGGCGACGCCTTTTACATGTTCTCCGATGGATACGCCGACCAGTTTGGCGGTACCGATGGTAGAAAATTCATGCTAAAACGCCTTAAGGAGACCTTGCTAAGCATATGGGAAAAGCCAATGGCTGAGCAAAAGGAAGTGCTGCATAAAATTCATATGGATTGGCGCGGTGAGGAAAACGACCAGGTTGACGATATCCTGATCATTGGATTCAGAGTTTAGCACTCCACTCCACACTTTCAATCTCCCTATAAATCAGGAGCAGGTCCTGCGTGCTGAGCGTTTCAGATGGTTTATATCCCAAACAAGCCAAAAGGTTTTTTGCCTGATCGTCAACCGGTTGCCTGCCGTAGTGCTTTTCCGCAGCAAAGTTCATATACTTCAAAAGCATAAAGGCATCGAACCAAAGGAAAAATCGCTTTTTAAATGTTTTAGGCGATGATGCATTGGCTCTCACATTTTCAATGGCCTTTGCGGCATCAACCTGTATAAGAAATTCCTTAAGCGGCTCCGCCAGCGAATTAATAAACCCCTCCGTTTGAGGAACGCTGTACCCATACAGGTTAGTTACATTCAAAAGTAGGGGTTTAAGGTTAAGGAAGGATTCAAGGTGATAGGTCGATATAGGCTCATGGCTGTAAACCAACCTACTCATTGCCCTGCCAGTTCCAAAGGGAACCCTGTTCGAGGGCCTTGGCGATGGGTAAACACAGGTGGTGTTAAGCTCCCTGAAATGTCCATGGGGAATTATCTTTTGAAGAAAGTAAAAGTCCTCCCCCGCCTGATGGCGATTCATCCCACCAAACTTAACGTAAGCTTCAGCGCTGCATGCCATTGATGAGCCAACTGTATGGTAGGCAAACGGAAAATCAATAAAGCGCGAAGCCTGATTGTAGTATCGGAGGTGTAGCTCATAGGCAGCAATCCCATTGTAAACCTCAGCAGGAAAATCATCGCCGGAAAGTGGGTGTTCAAAGCGAACTGAGCATGCATGGGTTTTGGGGTATTGGTTCCACATCCCGTAAAGTTCCGTAAGGTAGTTTGGCTTGCACTGGGAATCGGCATCAAAACAGGCTATGATCCCCTGTTGCCTTCCAACGCTAAGCAGCCTAAAGGCAGCCTCGTCCATCCCAATTTGCCGGGCATATCCAACACCAGCCTGTTTACGGGGTAAGTTAAATGCCATAACAGCATGAAAACGCAACCGCTCACTACCCCATAATTGGTTTGCCTCAACAACATCAATAACGGATTTTAGGGAGTTTTCCAACACCTCTGAGTTTGAACCCTCAGGGTGATTTACCACTACAATTACCTCAACGTCGCAGGGTGGTAGATTGCATTCTGCAATCGACCCCAACGATTTTAACAAACCTGGTTCATTATAGCTTGGAATTACAACACACATCCCCAGGTTAACCGAAGGGTTAACATCAATCCTGGGCGAAAATTTCTTTTTTGTGAAGTAGTTTACCCACATGGCGTTACAAAAATAGCGAAACCCTTTCTCATGAAAAACATTCGAAAGGGTTTCGGGTTGGTTTAGGTTTAGTATAGGTGGGTATTATTTTTTCTTGGTTTCAGCGTACTTTTTGTTTAAGCCCTCAATCACCTCCTTGGTAATATCGTTAGCGGGATTTCCGTATAAAAGCGGGCCACCGAATGTGTTGCTGAGAATTAAATGGTAACCCTTATCGGCGTTGTACTCCTTAAGATACTCAGTGATACTGTTGTGAATCAAGCGGAGCTTAACCTGTTCCTCCTCGGCAAGCTGCATGCGCATCTCATCCCGAAGCTGATATAGCTGCTGCTCTTTGGCAGCAAGGTTAGTTTGAAGCTGCTGAGCCTCGGAGCGGGTTAGTAAGCCCTTTTGAACCTTATCCTGAAAATCATATGCTTCCTTCTCAAAGCTACGTGACTTTGCGTTAAGGTCAGCCTCTTTCTTTCTACCGCTCTCTTCAAGTTCCTTTTTCATGTCAAAGTACATATCGTAGCTATTCATGAGGGTGTCCATGTTAACCCACGCAGCAGTAAATTGTTCTGTTGATGCGGCATTCCCTTCAGTCCCTTTAACATCACCTCTTTTGTTTCCTTTGGTAAAATAGAGAACAAAAAGAACAACTATGGCAACGCCAAACAGAATGTTGATTATTAGGTTTGTTTTCTTCATAATTAATTGATATTACTGATTAGTATAATTCAAGTTATTCAAAACGCACATTAAATCAAACATCTACAAACATACTCACGCAAATATAAATGAAAATGAAACATAACAAAATATTTAAGCCAGTTTTTTCCCATTTAAAACGATTATTCCAATAGACCCTCGTCGCGGAAAAGTAATAAAATTGATGAGAAAGGAACAACCACATACTTCTCGCTGTTGAACTCAACCTCAATAGCATTTTCGTGCAGATAAACCGCAAGGTCGCCTACCTGCGCTTGCAGGGGGAAGTACTTAGCGTCGTTTCTACTCTTTTTCCAGGGTTCATCGGCCTCCGTAAACATTGGGATTGGATATCCAGGGCCAACCTTAACCACATAACCGCTGTGGGCTTTTTGCTTTTCCTGAACCCCCGGGGGCAGTAAAAGCCCAGCCTTAGTGCGTTCATCGGGGTTTTTTGGCTTAATCAAAACCCTGTCGCCAACTACAATAATACTGTCAAAATCTTTGGGATCGAATGAAAGTGACATATTATTCATTGTTTATCACAGCAAAAATATCGTTTTGTTTTTAAAACCACGTTTTTTGTAGTTAGATTTAATGATTCTATCCACAAAATTAAAATGAGTGTTTACAACCTATTGACTTGCTAGCTGTATACTCCTATCTTGCAAGAGAAAATCAATTTAGCATTTATGGGTTTTATTGAAATCTTCAACAGCCATTACGCGGTAGGGATATACAACCCAGAAAAAAAGTGTGTTGAGGTTACCTGGCATGGAAACCAAACCCTTGAGGAGTACAAAGCGCTCTTTCAGGCGCTTTTGGAATTCCAGCGCAACTCCGGGCTAGAGGTAATTGGTTACATTTCCGATATTAGAGACCAGGGTGTAGTAAATCCCAATAACCGAAAGTGGTTTGAACAGGTGGCTCTGCCACAGGCTGTTAGCCAGGGATTAAAATGGGCTGCAGTGGTTTTTGATGGAAATACATTCAAGCGTTATTACCTTAACCTTATACTCCAGGTGGCAAATGTTTATGGGCTCCCGCTCAAATTTTTCAACTCAAAGGATGAGGCATACAAATGGGGTGAATCCGTAACATTGATTAAATAGCTTGAAGCCTATAGCAGGTATTGAAACTCAAGATTAAAAGTTGTAAATTTAGTTGCAGTTACAACCAATATGGTAAAAATACCTGCAAATATCCATGAGGTTCCTTTTGTTCGTTTGGTTTTACCATTAATAGGCGGTATTCTTACTCAGCATTACTTCAATCCTTTCAGCACAACACTTCTAATTTTTGCCATACTTATACTTTTTTTACTCCTGCTTTTTACTGGATATTTCATAGGGTCATGGACTAAACGATGGTTTTTTGGTTTAACCCTTAACTTCCTGCTAGTATTCATTGGTTGCTTACTTGTGTCGGCCAAAAGGCCGGAAGTAAACATAAAACCAAACTCGAACTATACCATGTTGCTCAGGCTTACTGAGCCCCCAGTTGCTGGAACCAATTCCATTAAGGTTAAGGCTGAAATTATAGATATAAAACCATTTTCGGATCTTGATTCGCCAAAACCCGTGCTACTATACTTTTTACTTTCCGATAGTGCTAGCCAGGCATTAAGCTATGGCGATATATTAGCCCTATCGGGAAATCTAAAGGAATTTTCGGAACCACCCAACCCGTACCAGTTTAACTTGAAAAGGTACATGCACCTTTTAGGAATTGTTTACTACATACGGGTTAGCCAGGGTTACTGGGAGAAAGTTGGAAGCAATCCGAATAAAATCTTCAGGTTAGCATTCAAAGCACAAAACTATGTAATTGAAACCCTGAAAGGGTACGGAATAGGCGGCCAGGAACTGGCTGTGATTTCAGCATTAATGCTGGGATACAAATCGCTGTTGGACGATGAAATCCGAAAGGTATACTCATCGGTGGGGGCCATGCATATACTTGCTGTTTCCGGGTTACACGTGGGGTTGATTTTTGGAATGGCGGTGATGATTGTTGCCCTTTTGCCTAAGCGGCGATACTGGATGGGAATTAGGCTGGCCATAGCCCTTGCCGTTCTGTGGGGATATGCAGTAATTACCGGTTTATCGCCCTCGGTTTGTAGAGCTACCATAATGTTTTCGCTTTTTGCCATTGGGCAAACTGCTACATTAAAGACCAATGGCTACAATACACTTGCAGCTGCAGCATTTGTTCTGCTGACAAGTAATCCATTTATGTTGTTTAACGTTGGCTTCCAGCTCTCGTTTGCCGCTGTTCTTTCTATCGTCTTTTTTCATCCTATCATATACAATCTTGTTAAACCACAGTTTAAGATAATTGATTACCTGTGGTCGCTCTTGTCGGTTTCGGCTGCAGCGCAAATCCTTACCCTACCCCTAACGCTTTGCTACTTTGGCCAGTTCCCTGTTGTATTCCTGGTCACAAATCTCATTGCAATTCCGCTGGCAACTATAGTTTTGTATCTTTCCTTGGTCACTGTAACTTTTTCAATAATTGAGCAATTGGGCTTTCTGTTTGCCAAAGCTCTTGGGTTTACTACATGGCTCTTAAATTCAGGGCTTAAGCTAATTGATACAATTCCCTTTTCCAGTATAGGTTCAATATTCTTTACCAGCTGGCAGGCAATACTGCTTTTTCTATCAATCCTGATGCTTTCGGTATATCTAGTAAATCGTCGGAAATCCTTTCTGCAGCTATCATTTATTTCGCTAATAGGCGTACTTGCCATTGGTGCAGTGCACTTGCTCAGGGTTAAAAATCGTGCGGAACTGGTTGTGTTTCCTGTACCAAAAAGTTCAGTAATATGTGTAAACTGTTACGGAAACGCTTTTATGGTTCTTTACGATTCCATCGATACCAAGTATCCAACTGATGGATACATCAGAAATCGGGCGTTGCAAAAATCCCATGAAATAAACCTAAACTTGTACCAAAAGGAGGAGCATTCAACCCAGCTAAAAATCATCCGAAAATCGGGGTTGGCTTTACTCATTGCAGGTAACAAATCCATTGCATTAGCCTATAACGATAGCGCAAAAAATATTAAAAACATTAAGCCCATAAATGTTGATCTGCTTATTGCCAACCGTTTTTATACCAGCAGCCTATTGAACATCATTAACCCACAAAAGGTGATTATTGACCCAAGCGTTAAATCGGCATACGCTAATCGGCTTACATCAACACTGATTAAAAACAATATTGCTTATTACAATACAAGCCTTTCGGGCTTTTTTGAATATAACCTCAACGAAACGAATCCGAAAACCTTTGCATTTCAGTAGATAATAATTATTTACACACAAGTACATTTTGATTAAAAATGATGTTACTTTGCAATTTATTTTTGAATAAGTAATCTATGTACATTATAGTTGTTGGCGCAGGCGAAGTAGGAACACATCTGGCTAAAATGTTAGCCAAGGAATATCACGATGTTACTGTGATTGACCCCGATGAGGAGATGCTGAGTCACGTCACAGCCACTGCCGATGTACTCACCATTCAGGGTTCTGCAACATCAATTAAGGTTTTGAAGGAGGCTAACATCAAAAAGGCCGATTTGTTCATAGCCGTTGCACACTCTGAGGAAACCAATATAGTTTCGGCAACCCTAGCCAAAAAGCTTGGCGCCAAAAAGGTAATTGCCCGTATCGACAAGTGGGAATACCTACAACCCAACAATAAGGAAATTTTCCTAAACCTTGGTATCGATTCGCTTATCTACCCTGAAAGGCTAGCCGCCCGCGAAATTATCACCCTGCTTGGCCAAACCAGCTCTACCGAGTTTGTCGATTTCTCCGGCGGAAAACTTTCGCTCATTGTATTCAAGCTCGAAGAGGATTCCCCGGTTGTTGACTATACACTGCTTCAGGCTACCAAGAATACTCAGAATCTGGACTATAGAGCCGTTGCCATATCGCGCGAGGGTATTACCATTATCCCCCGGGGTAACGACCAATTCAAGGTAAACGACCTTGTTTACGTTATTGCTAACCAGAATGGTATAAAAGAGATGCTGGAGTACTCCGGAAAAAAGAATATTGATGTTAACAACCTGATGATTCTGGGAGGAAGCCGCATTGCAATACATCTGGCCACTGAGCTGGAGCGTTCCATGAATGTTAAACTTATTGAGGTTGACCCCGAGAAGAGCGAAAAGCTGGCTGCCCAGTTTAAAAACGCTCTTGTAATTAACGGCGACGGCCGCGATACCGACCTGTTGATGGAAGAAGGCCTACAGTACATGGACGCCTTTGTGGCGGTTACCGGCAATTCGGAAACCAATATCCTGTCGTGTATTATTGCAAAGCGAATGGGGGTAAAAAAGACTATTGCCGAGATTGAAAACATCAACTATATAAGGTTAGCTGAAAGTATTGGTGTTGATACCGTAATTAATAAGAAGTTGATTACGGCAAGCCGCATTTTCCGCTACACCATGAGCACCGATGTTTCCACCATCAAGTGCCTTACCGGTTCCGATGCCGAGGTGCTTGAGTTTATTGTTAAGCCGGGTGCTCCTATAACCAAGGGTAAACTCAAAGATATTGGCTTCCCTAAAGATGCCATAGTTGGGGGTGTTGTTCGTGGCGATAACGCCTTTATTGCTAAAGGCGATACAGAAATAAAGCCCTACGACCGAGTTGTGGTGTTTGCCCTCCCCACGGCTATAAACAAGGTTGGTAAGTACTTTAACTAACGTGAGGCAAACTAACCGTAAAAGTGCTCCCCCGTTGCGGCTCGCTGGTTACCTTAATCTGTCCGCCTAAATCGGTTACCAGCTGATTGCAGATTATTAGGCCAAGCCCACTACCCTGCTCGTTCATTGTGCCAGGTTGTGTCAATGATTCTAAGGTATTAAAAAGCCTATCGGTGGTTTCCCTGGGCATACCCACCCCGTAATCGGTAATGGAAATTTCCACATGGTTTCCCTTTTGCAAAGCGAACACGTCAACCCTTCCCCCAGCATTAGAAAACTTAATGGCATTAGAAATCAAATTCCTAATCACCGTGCTTAACATATCGGCATCGGTGTGAATGCTAATGCCAGGTTCAACCTTGTTGTTTATGGCAACACTTTTAATCTCGGCTGCAGGCTTTTGGGTCAGTATTACCCTGTCAATAAACTCTTTCAAATCAATGTTGCTCTTTCGGGCTATAACCTGCTTACCCTGCGATTTAATCCAGCTAAGTACATTTTCCAGCAAATCGTTTGTGGCAAAGCCAAGGGCATATAAACGCCTCGAAAGCTCTATCAATCCATCGTCACCAATGGCAAGACTTTTATCCTTTACCATTTGCGCAATGGTTACAATGGAGGTTAACTGATTTTTAAGGTCATGGGCAAGAATTGAGAAAAATCTATCCTTGGTACTGTTAAGCATGTTAATTTCATCGCGCTGAGCCTGTAGTAGTCTGATATCCTTTGCCCTTTTTATGTAGAAATAAATTACAAGACCAACTATCAGGGCAAGAAGGATTATGATTGCAATGTAAAGTTTTATGATATTTCGCTGGAAATCCAAGCGTTCAGCAAGTGCCTTTTCCCTTTCTTTTTGTAGGTTCAGCGTTTCCTCGTACTTTAAAGCCTCAGTTAGCTGGGTTAAGCGCTCAACGTACTGGCTAAGCGATATGCTATCGTTTATCTCGGTTGCCTTGCTACTAAAATAGTATGCCTTATCGAATAGTTTCTTTTGAGCATAGGCATATGCCAAACCGTTATAGCAATCGCGCGATACCGTAAGGTTCTTAAAACTCTCGTTATACTTTAAGCTTTCATCAAAACAGTAAATGGCATTATTGAAGTTACCTAATTTATTGTATAGTTGACCTTTGTAGTAGTATGCAATTGCAATCCCTTGCAAATCGTTTTTGGGTGAATATAAATCAATGGCAGTTTGAATGCTTTGTAAACTTTTACTGTATTGTTCCCTCAGCAGCTCTATTGATCCTATGTTGAGATGCGACGTTGCTATACCCTGATTGTATCCAATCTTCTGCCGTAGTTCCAGTGAATGCGCGAAACAATTTAGCGCCGAATCAAGCTCATTCTTATTCTTGTAAATAGTACCCATGATGTTGTAGATGTAGGCAAGGGTATAATCATCGTTAACCTTTTGGGCATACTCCATGGCACGCTTGCCAAACTCAATAGCTCTTCCGTACAGCCCAAGCCTATTATATAGATCGGCAAGGTTGTTATATTGAAAAGCTAAGTGCTTGTCAAAACCATGTGTACGTGAAATCTCCAATCCGTTAAAGTAACACTCCAGGGCTTGTGCGTATCGTCCTTTGTTCCTATAAGCTATTCCTAAGCGGTTGTATGAATCGGACAATTCCATTTTAAGGTTTAACGATTTGGCAAGCGAAACCGCCATTTGTCCATACTCTATGGCTTTATCCGGATCACTGTTTCGGTTCTCCCAGCATAGTAGCTTTAATGTAACCACTTTCACTGAGTCGTCGGGACGCTCCAGAACCTTTGCAAGTGCCTCAAGCGATGAAGGCTTAACACCTTCCAGCAAATCGTCCTGAGCGCTAATAAACCCCGATTGAGCAACAAAAAGTATTAGTAGCAAGGAGATGTTTAAAGCTATAGCCTTAACTATGCAAAACTTCATACTAATTTTTTTTTAAATATACAGCAATTTTTGACCTAATTCCAAAAGTATACTGATAGTTAATTAAATTGATATTGATTAGCTAACACTGCATTTTAACAACATTTCGGTATATTTGCAGCAATACTATGAAGAAGAAAAAAAGAAATAGCCAGTACATTTTACCCGTTGCCCTTTTTATTGGTGCTTTAGCCGTATGGATTATTGTACGATTCATTTCCGATCCTCATCACCGTTACTTGATTTGGGGTATCGACGTGTCAGCTCACACCGGAAAAATTGACTGGGAAAAAGTAAAGGATCATAAGGTTGATTTTGCCTTTATAAAGGCAAGCGAGGGTGCCACCCTTAAGGACAAATCGTTTCGCGACAATGTTACCTGTGCAAGGGAAGCGGGTATCCCCGTGGGTGCTTACCATTTCTTTAACTTCAACCGGAGGGGCATTGCTCAGGCACAAAACTTCTTGAGGGCAATTGATGGGGTTGAACTCGATTTACCCCCTGTGGTTGATGTTGAGGAATGGGGTAATGTGGTTCGTAGGCCACGCAAGCAAATAATTGCCGACCTGGTAGACTTTGTTGAACTTGTTGAAAAAACAACAGGACAAAAGGTTTTAATTTACACCAATAAGGATACATTTAAATGGTACATCAGCGAAACGTTTCCCGATCACGATATCTGGATATGCTCTTTCGATCATACCCCCGAAATTGAGAAGTCATGGACCTTTTGGCAGTACCACCATGAGGGGCGACTAAAAGGAGTTCAGGGTAAGGTTGATTTTAATGTATTTTACGGCAATACCATTGAATGGAAGAATTACTTGAACAATAAGAAACGGTAGAAAACATATTTCCATAACCTCAATCCCAGAAACTGAAATGCGAGTTCATTTTATTGCTATAGGCGGCAGCGCAATGCACAACTTGGCCATAGCCATGAAGCTAAAAGGCTACCAGGTAACCGGTTCCGACGATGAAATTTTTGAACCATCGCTTACACGTCTTAAGAACCATGGCCTTTTGCCTAGCCATCAGGGTTGGAACCCAAGCAATATAACCCCTGAAATTGAAGCCATTGTGCTGGGCATGCATGCACGAGCCGATAACCCGGAATTGCTAAGGGCAAAGGAAATTGGCATAAAGATCTATTCGTATCCCGAATTCCTTTACGAGCAATCGCGACAAAAAACAAGGATTGTTGTGGGTGGAAGTCATGGCAAAACCACTATCACATCAATGATTATGCACGTGCTAAAGCACCTCAACTTTAAGTTCGATTATATGGTTGGCGCTCAGCTAAAGGGCTTTGAGAATATGGTATCGTTCTCCGATGATGCGTCATTTGCAGTTTTTGAGGGCGATGAGTACCTTACATCCCCTATCGATCCTCGACCAAAATTTCATGTTTACCGTCCAAACATTGCAATTATATCGGGAATTTCATGGGATCATATTAACGTTTTTCCCACTTTTGATATCTACCGGGAACAATTTGCTAAGTTTATTGATTGTATTGAGCCTAACGGAACAATCATATACTGTGCCGACGACCCTGAGGTTTGCAGGGTTGTAGAAGAAAGCCAACGGAACGATATTAAAAGAATTCCCTACCATACCCACCCACATGGTATAGCAAACGGCATCTGGAGCCTTGATTTCAATGGCACAAGCATCCCATTAAAGGTATTCGGGAAGCACAATATGCAGAACATATCGGCTGCTAAAGCGGCTTGCATTACCCTTGGAGTTACTGAAAAACAATTCTACAATGCCATTGAAACTTTCGAAGGCGCTTCAAAGCGATTGCAGTTGCTAGCGCAAGGAACAAGCACCAGTGTTTTTTTGGATTTTGCCCATTCACCCTCAAAACTAAAAGCCACCATTGAGGCCGTAAGGGAGCTATATCCTGCCCGAAAACTGGTGGTATGCTTTGAGCTACACACCTTTAGTAGCCTGACAAAAGATTTTTTAGGCCAGTATAATGGGACTCTCACGGGTGCTGATGTTGCATACGTTTTCTTCAATCCCCATGCCCTGGAATTGAAAAAATTGCCACCAATTGACCCAAACGATGTAATTCAAGGATTTGGCGATCCCCATCCTGCTGTTTTTACTGATGCAAACAACCTTGTTGACATCCTTTTACAGCACAACTGGGACAATAGCAACCTGTTGATAATGACTTCAGGCAACCTTGCTGGAACCGATTTACAACATTTAGCTGATGAGGTTGTTAAACGCTAACGCTTTTTAATGTCAAATGAATATATTTGCACTAACTAAATACCTATAATATGAAAAGATTGCTCTTTATTCTCGCTACAGTGTTTGTAGTTTATTCTGCTGCAAATGCCCAGGACTATAAAACTGGTCTTGGCCTCAGAGGTGGCTATCCCTCCGGAGTTACCGTTAAACATTTCTTTGCCCAGAAATCAGCAGTTGAGGGTGTTCTGTCGTTTGGGTGGGGAGGAATTGGTATTACCGGACTTTATCAGCTTCACAATCCTATACCCGATGCACCGGGTTTAAAGTGGTACTACGGATTTGGTGCTCATTTTGCTACTGCCAATGCCGATAAAAAGAATCCATTTGAGAGCGAATACGGTAGCAAAGTTTTCCTTGGTGCCGACGGTGTAATTGGCCTTGAGTATACTTTTAAGGATGCTCCCATTTGCTTGGGGCTGGACATTCTGCCAATTTTTAACATTATTGAGTCGCCTGGTATTTGGTTTAATGCCGGTTTTTCAATTCGATACACTTTTAAGTAAAAATTTTTAGTAAAAATTTTGCAGAAAAAAATTTATCGTTTACCTTTGCACCCGCTTTCATGAGGTAATGCTCTTTGCAAAGTAAACAATGGCCCGTTCGTCTAGGGGTTAGGACGCAAGGTTTTCATCCTTGTAACAGGGGTTCGATTCCCCTACGGGCTACTAAACATGAAAATACTTTTTTAGCGATGGCAAACCATAAATCAGCTGAAAAGAGAATCAGACAAACTGAGACTCGCAGGGAACACAACCGTTACTATGCAAAAACAACCCGTAATGCCCTAAAGGCTTTACGCAACACAACCGATAAGGCTGCTGCTATGGAATTACTTCCTAAAGTATCGGCTATGCTCGATAAGTTAGCTAAGAACAATATCATTCACAAGAATAAAGCAGCTAACCTTAAGAGTTCAATTCAGAAACACGTTAACGCTCTGTAACAGGTTGATGAAAAAGATACAATGGGCTGTTCCTTAAGGGACAGCCCAATTTATTTTATGGAGTATTAAACCAAACAGCTCCATTAAACTCCAACTGGGTAATATTTATTAAAGTGAATTTATGGAACAATACTACGGCGAGCTTGCAGCTTTGCTAACAGCCTTTTTTTGGACTGTAACCGCCCTGGCCTTTGAATCGGCAAGCCGAAAGGTGGGTTCGCTTTCGGTTAACCTTTTAAGGCTGGGTACTGCCTTTATTTTCCTTTCGGTGTATGCACTGATAAGTCGCGGAAAAGCATTTCCGGTTGATGCCGGCACGCATCAGTGGGTTTGGCTCTCGCTTTCGGGTTTGGTAGGATTTGTTTTAGGCGATCTATTCCTTTTTCAGTCGTACGTTGTTATTGGCTCCCGTATCTCCATGCTTATAATGTCGTTAGCTCCGCCTATGGCTGCAATCATAGGTTGGATTACCATGGGCGAAACCCTAACGCTCAAGCAGGCCATTGCCATGGCTGTTGTGCTAGCGGGTATAGTTTTGGTAGTATTGGAGCGCCAATCGGCCGATGAGAACGGAAATGGGAAAAGGGTTCGGTTTTCGTATCCTGTTGGAGGTATAATTTTGGCGTTTGGTGGTGCGCTGGGACAAGCCGGAGGCTTAGTTCTGAGTAAGTACGGAATGGCTGGCTACGATGTTATCCCCTCCGTTCAAATACGAGTTATTACAGGAATTGTTGGCTTTACTCTCTTTTTTGCCTTTTCAAATAAGTGGAAAAACCTTTCCGAGGCATTACGAAACGGTAAGGCTATGAAGCGGCTTTTAATAGGGGCATTCTTTGGCCCGTTTTTGGGTGTTTCCTTTTCGCTTTTAGCCGTAAAATACACCTCAACAGGAGTTGCGTCGGCCTTGATGTCGATTGTACCCGTTTTAATTATTGCTCCAGCCGTAGTTGTTTTTAAGGAAAAAATTACTGCCAAAGAGCTTGCAGGAGCAGTAATTACTGTGGTAGGTGTTGCACTGTTTTTCCTTTAGGAAAATCAGGAAAGCAACATTGAAAGTAGTTCAATAAGCTTATCCTTGTCAATTGGCTTGGTGATGTGCTCATCGCAACCTGCTTCGAGAGACTTTTGTCTATCGGTATCCATAGCATTAGCTGTTTGCGCAATTACCCTAACGTTAGGCTGAGCCTGCTTAATTTTTGTAACCACCTCGTAGCCCGACATATCGGGTAGGTAAACATCAACCAGCGCAATATCAATTTTAACCTTATCGTTCAGGATAGTTGCAACCTCTTTGCCTGTAGCAGCCTGAAGGAGAACTGCACCCGTACCCTTGAGCATCTCCCTTAAAAGGATTGCCGAGGGCTCGTTGTCCTCAACAATAAGCAAAACCTTGTTTTTCAACTTTGACTTTGAAGCCTTAACTGGTACCTCAACTTGCTGCCCGGGTGTGGCTAAGCTTATGGGTACCTCGAACCAAAAGGTTGATCCTACCTCTGGCCTTGAGTCCACACCAATCCTGCCTCCCATAGCCTCCACTATTCCCTTGCATATTGACAGGCCCAAACCTGACCCACCGTACTCCCGGTTCAGTGTTCCGTCTATCTGCCTAAAACGCTCAAAAACTGCATCGTGATACTGTGAGTCGATACCAATACCTGTGTCCTCCACGCTCACTCTGAGTAAATCGTGTATAACACTGTAACCTAAAACTATCCGCCCACTACTGGTAAACTTAATGGCATTATTTAGCAGGTTCATTACCACCTGTTGAAGCCTATCGGGATCGGTTACTACCTCAAGGGCTGCATCGGTTGGACGAAACGACATTTCAATGGCAATGTTATTTTTGTTTACCCTGTCGAGCTCTACCTCGGCAGCCCTATAGCAGTTGGCAAACAGGGGACCAAGCTGAACAGGGCGTTTATAGATGGAAAGCTGCTTTGAGTCAATCTTTGAAATATCAATGATATCGTTAATAAGCCTCATTAACCGTTGAGCATTCTCTGCAATAATATCAAGATAACCGTTTACCTCTTCCGGACTTAGTAGCGATGATTCCTTTATCAGCTTTGAAAAACCAACAATGGCATTCATGGGTGTACGGATTTCATGGCTCATATTGGCCAGGAAGGCGCTCTTTAGCTCATTTGCCTCCTCCGCAATCTTTAAGCTGTTTTCAACCTCCTGGTTCTTTTGCTCCAGCAATGTGTTGTAATATTTTTGCAACCTTAGCGCCTTGTGCCTCATGCTGCTATACACACCCATGAAAATTAAAAGCACAATTAGCAAAAGAACTATCGCTGCAATAACAAGAATTGTGCTCCTGCTCAAATGAATAAAACTTTGAGCCTTATTTAGCAGAAGTGTTCCTTGGGGCAATGATTTTTCTGAGATGGAAAACCTTACAAGCTGTAAATGGTCAACAATAAAATCGGATGGGCCATCAGTAGGAGCAATAGTTTTGGGCGAAACCCCTTTCAGTAGCAGGCTTGCAAGCTCTCCGGCTCGTTTACCGTGATGGTAACCCGATATTATGGCTCCTCCAACTATTCCATGGTTTAGGTAAAACGACCATGTGCCGTAAATGGGAGCTTTAACGTTCCTGATTAACGAATCCAGTATTGCCTCATAGGAAAAATAGTTCTCCTTGCTATCTCTATTGAAAAGTAAGAATAGGATTGCCTCGTTATCGCTTAAATTAGAAAGAGTATCGATTAGGTCATAATAGCTAAGGTTCCAAATAACACGCACCTCAAAACCGGGATTATACTTTAGTAGGGTGTTATTAATCCTCTCGCCAATTACCTTGCCTGTGGTTGTTTCATCGGTTACACAGTAAACCCTTTTTACATTAGGTTGAAGTTGCTTTATAAACTCAAGGTTTGCTTTTATATCAACCCTTTCCAGTACGCCAGTAAAATTATTTGGGTAAGCCTTATCATGATTTACGCCCATGAAAACCACGGGAATAGTGTCTAACCCTGAAATCTCCTTTAGGAGCGATTCCATTAAGATAAAGGCATCGTCGTCGGTTAGGGCAATGAGATTAGGCTTTATTTGCTGTATCCGGGACGATAAATAGATTTTTTGCTCTCTCCTGTTTAGATTTTCCGGAAAACGCTTGGTATCAAGATTTTCAATAAAGACCTCAACAGGCTGGTCAAATCCTTTAACTGCATCAATAAACCCCTTATTTAGACTATCGGTCCAGCTTAAACCCGTATGATAAGAGTTAATGATGAGAATCCTATTAGGTAGTTCCTTGGCAAACAAGTAAAAATTGCCTGCCACCATTAAAACTGCTATCAAAACATTTTTGAACATGGATGGGTCAAAAATTTTCAATACCCCAATTTACGAAAAAACAAACAAAACTCCTTTTAAGTTCAATAAAATTGTGCATTTGAATATCAAAGCCCTTAACACCTATACTATTGATTGTTAATAACATGTTAATTTCAGTTTAAAAAAATTTTGCTAAAGGCGAATAGCCTTTCAAAAAAAGCGATATGTTTGCTACACTAACCCAAAAAGTCATGGCTAAAGTTTACCTATCGATAGGTGGTAATTTAGGTGATAGAGAGCAGCTGATTGATTCGGCCCGCGAGGCTATTGCAGCCCGAATTGGAACAATCAAGAAATCGTCATCCATATACGAATCGGAAGCCTGGGGCTTTGAAAGCGAAAACAACTTTCTGAACCAGGTTTTAATGGTTGAAACAAGCCTTAGCCCGGCTGCCATTATGCTGGAGATTTCGTACATTGAATCGAAACTGGGGCGCGAACGCAACGGTAAGGGCTATACCTCGCGCACCATGGATATCGACGTGCTATTCTACGACCATCTGATACTTTACACCCCTGAACTTATTGTTCCCCACAAGCAACTCCATAAACGCAGGTTCATCCTTGAGCCCCTTAAGGAGATTGCCCCTGACTTTATTCACCCCCTGTTCTCCATCACCATTAATGAAATTGCCATTTCCTGTACCGATGCCGGAAAGGTATGGAAGTACGAACCGGTTAACGCCTAAAACACATTTATCGTAATAACTAAAAATGCCCCTATTCGGGGCATTTTTGATTTACTGTAATCAGCCTTTGGGTATCGAATCCTTTTTGGCTGGCTATATCAACTAGTTGCACATAGGTTGTTGAATCTATTTGTGGCGTACGCGATAGAATCCAGAAATACTTTCGCTTTGGCTCCCCCACAAGCGCATAGCGGTAATCGTTATCAATGTAAACCACCCAGTATTTGCCAGCAAATGGCCAAAAGAACCTTACTTTTAGCTTAGCAGGCTCATCCTTACTGGAAACCCAGGCTACTCCTTTAATGCTGCTCACGGTGCCATCGGCTCTTACCCCCTTGTTTTCAACGGTAACTCGCCCATCGGGACGAAGGGTGTAGGTAGCTGTTATGCACTCCAACCCCTTTTCAAAGCTATTGGGCAGCCTTGCAATCTCATACCAAGTACCGGCGTAGCGTTGGAGGTCGAGCGCTGGTACTGTCTGCAAATCCTGCGATTTGCAGGATGTGCCGAACAACATCGAAACGATTACCATGGCTTTTAGTCTCATTGCAAACATGCTGGTTAATGAAGAATATTCATAATTAATAGCTTACAATGATTAAATTTATTCCCGTTTTGATAATCAAAAATATACTAAGCACTAAACACCAAAAACCAACCATTAATCCTTCTTTCCGTAAGCCAGGTCGCCGGCATCGCCAAGGCCTGGAACAATGTACGATTTCACCGTGAGCTCATCGTCAATGGCACCAACCCAAATGGTTGCCTCGCTGGGCGAGAGGTTGCGTTTCATATAGTTTACCCCTTCCTTTGAACCAATTACTGCCACAATATGCGTATGCAGCGGTTTACCGTGTTCAAGCAAGGCCTTATATGCCAGCAGCATCGATGCCCCGGTAGCTAACATGGGGTCGATAAGTACCAGGGTTTTGCCCTCGATACTGGGACACGAAATATACTCGAACTGAATGCGGAAGGTGCCATCCTTGTCGTATTTCCGGTAGGCCGAAATAAAGGCGTTCTGCGCCTTGTCGAAATAGTTTAACATTCCCTGATGTAGGGGTAAGCCAGCACGTAGTATGGTGGCCAATACAACATTATTGGTTGGAACTGAAACATCGGCTGTTCCAAGCGGTGTTTGCACCTGTACGGTTTGGTAGCTCAATACCTTGCTAAGCTCGTAGGCAAAAATTTCGCCGCATCGTTCAAGATTGCGGCGGAAACGCATAAAATCATTCTGAACATTTACATCTCTTAACTCTGCAATAAACTGGTTAAGAATAGAGTTCTGCTGTCCAAGTTCGTGTATCATCGGAAATGTTTTATCTTAGCAAAGTTATAAAAATATCAACCTACTTTGCAATTCTTTTTTTGAAAGATAGCAATGAATAAAGCCATAGCCGATACCCTAAAGCGTGACAGTGTAATTGCCCAACTGGCCGATACGCTTGAGGTTAAACCTCTGCCTGTTACCAACGATATCTACATTGATATGCTGGAGAACATTATTAGCCAGCAGCTATCGGGCAGGGTGGCAACAACCATTTTTAATCGCTTTCTGGATTTATTCCCTGACAGATACCCTAATCCAAATCATCTCCTAAAGTTCGATGACATGGAGCTCCGAAAGGTTGGCCTGTCGGGTGCAAAAACCGTTTACGTGAAAGCTATGGCGGAGTTTGCAATGAACCACGATTTAACTGTTGACTCCATCCAACGGCTGCCCGATGACGAGGTAATTAAGCTGCTAACACAGGTTAAAGGCGTTGGGGTGTGGACTGCCCAGATGCTCCTCATCTTCTCCCTAGGCCGAAACGACGTTTTCCCTGTTGACGATCTTGCCATTCGCCAGGGAATGGCTGAGCTATACCATCTGAAAAGCGATGGGAAAAGGCTTCGGCACGATTTATTGCAAATATCAGAGCGATGGGCACCCTACCGCACCTGGGGAACCCGTTTGGTTTGGGCATACATTAACAGCAAAAAACAGAATGCTGCACGTTTATAGGCTAACCATTATTATCCTGTACTTGCCGAAATACCTCCCTAAGGCTTGCAATGAAACAACTCGTTAAAGCTCATCATGACATTATTTACATCATCAACTATAAGCTAACACTGTGCTCCTGAGCGCATCAAAGGATCTCTAATCGACCCCATGAGACGTTTCGCTCGCGCTCAACATGACAATAGATTCACGAACAACGAACAACGCGTCAAGCCCCCCGTAGGGGCGTAATATTTGTAATACTAAGGCTAATCCTACGTGTAATGCGATGCACGCAATACATAATCCAAAGATCAACACTGAAACGTTGCATCGCAAATTAAAAGTATTGCAAAGATCGGTTTACATGTTCTTTCTTGTCTTGATACAAGAAAGAACCAAAGAAGATCAAGGCTGAAAAGCCCGACCCGATGGGTAACCCGCGG